>JBAREU010000262.1:0-11373 GCA_049796515.1 Solirubrobacterales bacterium | reverse complement strand
ACGAGGTCCTGCGCGACCAGCGCGAGCGGCTGATCGCCGCCGTGCCAAGGGTCGTCGCCGAGCGCGGCTACGAAGCGATGTCGGTGGCTGACATCGTCAAGGGCGCTGCCGTCTCCCGCAACGCCTTCTACAAGAACTTCGGCGACAAGCAGGAGTGCTTTGCCGCGGCCCATGAAGCAGGCCATGAGCGTCTCTTCGACCTGCTCTCGCAGCCCTGCGAGGCGGGGGCGACGCTCGAAGAGCGTGTCGAGAGCTCGCTGACGATGGGCCTGGAGGCTCTCGCCGCCGAGCCGGAGGTGGCGCGCATGCTCTTCGTCGAGGCGCCGAGCGCGGGGGAGGAGATCGCCCTGCGCTACCACCAGTGGCTGCAGCGCTACGGCAAGCTGTTGCGTTTCGCCGCCCCTGACCTTCCGCCGCAGTCGATACCTGCACCTGAGGTCGAGGGTGTGATCGTCGGCGGCATCGCCTCGCGTGTGGCCAGCGAGCTGCTCCACAGCCGCGCGGCGAAGCTACCCGAGCTCACGGCCCCCTTGGTCGAGTACGTCCTCGCCTTCTACCGCCTCGGCGAGCCTGGCCCTAAAGAGGGCGAGGTCGTCGCCTTCGAGCGCGAGCAGCAACAGCTGGAAGAGCCCGCCGAAGCGCGGCGCAAGCAAGCCAGCGCCTGACCCAGTCGAGAGCCTGTCCGGCTCGAAGGCCGGTTTATCTGGGAACTGGCGCGATTCTGAAGCAAAAACTCCTGCCCGGGAATCCCTGCAAATCAAGGGTTTCCATTAGCAATACCATGTGCGTATCTTGACAACGCCGTACCACCCTGTTTACATGCGGCCACGTCTTCAGTTGGGAACGAAGACGGTATAGCCAACGAAGTACCCGAGCAGGGAGCTACGGGACAAACGAGCCAAGGGGTCACCGACGAAGGTGGCCGGCAGAGGGGCTCAGGGACAAGGAGAGAGCTACGTGAGAAGCCACGCGAAGGCAGCGACCGCGGGATCGACCCAGCGCCAGGCCAAGGGCCTCGGCGGCATCTTCCGTGGAGCGATTGCCACCCGTGGTGCCTCGCTCACCGCCAACGGGAGTGGTGCGCCCAAAGCCGGGCGTCTCCTCCTGCCGGTATCACTACTTGTCGCGCTGATCGCCCTGCTCGCGATCGCGGTTCCTGCCAGCGCGAGCACGATCGTCGCCACCTGGTCAGAGAGCGTCGCCTTCAGCGAGGCGACGCTGAGGGCGGAAGTGAACCCCGACGGCGAAGCCACCACCTACCACTTCGAGTACGGCAAAACCGGAGCCTACGGATCGCAGACTCCCGAGTTGCCCGTCGGCTCCGACAGCACCGCCCACAAACTCTCCCGCTCCCTGGAGGGGCTGACGCCGGGCACCACCTACCACTACCGGGTCGTGGCCACCAGCGGCGCCGGGACCAACCCAGGGCCCGACGCCGTCTTTCACACCTATGAGTCCTTCATACCGAAGACCGACTGCCCCAACCAGTCGCGCCGTGGCGGCCCTTCGGGGGCGCTGCCCGACTGCCGCGCCTACGAGATGGTCAGCCCGCTCGACAAAAGCGGCGCCGACATCGTGCCCGCGGCCGAACTTGCCCACACCACCCTCGGAATCGAACAGGCCGCCCTCGACGGTGAGAAGATGGCCTACTCCTCCCGCACGCCCTTCGGCGATGCCGCCAGCAACCTCTGGGCGACGCAGTTCCTTGCCACTCGTGCCGCTTCGGGCTGGAGCGCGCACGCGGTCACCCCTCCGCGCACGGGCAACAGCGTCTACAACGGCGCGGCCACGCAGCCTAACTACAGGGACGGGGAGTTCGCCGGCTTCAACGACGACCTCTCCACCGGCTTCTTCTATGACGGCGCGATGCCGGCGCTCACCCCGCAGGCAATCCCCGGCATCTATAACCACTACCTTTTCAACACCGCCACCGACGGTCTGACGACGGTCTCCACGCAGCTGTTCTCGCCGGTGCACGACGACGTCAGGTGGCTCGGCGGCGTTGGCTTCATGGGCTTCTCGGAGGACGGCAGCCACACCGTGTTCGCTGCCGAGGCGCGACTGACTTCAGACGCCGCCGCGCCAGCCTTCGGGCAAAACCTTGGACAACTCTATGACTACCACGACGGCGCACTTGAACTGGTCAGCATCCTGCCCAACGGCGAACCGGCCGCCACGGCCGCCGCCGGATTCCAGAGGAGCGCGGCTGGCGAATTCAGCAGCGGCGGCGACGCCCTTTCCTACAAGCAAAGGGTCGGGGAGACCGACAACGCAATCTCAGACGACGGCTCGCGGATCTTCTGGACCACTCAAAGCAACAACAACGAAAAGCGGCTCTACGTCCGCATCGACGGCACCACGACGATCCTCATCTCCGAATCGGTCCCGAACGGGAACAGGGCCCACTACTGGACAGCCAGCTCAGACGGCGCAAAGGTCCTCTTCAGCGCCGACGGCAGCTTCACCAGCGCCGAAGACATCCTCTACAGGTTCGACGTCGACACCGAAACGCCGAGCCAGATCGCGGGCGAGGTCGACCCAGAACGTGGAGTGCTCGGCGCAAGTGACGACCTCTCCCACGTCTACTTCCTCTCCACGGAAGCCCTCACGTCCGGCGCCACGGCGGGGCAGCAGAACCTCTACCTCGACCATGACGGGACGAAAAGCTTCATCGCGACCCTGGCTGAGTCGGACCGAGCCGGCGGCGTGGGTGGGTACTACAACGTCGCATCCGGCACGGATGTGGCAAAGGACTTCAGCCATGTAACGCCCGACGGCCGCCACCTCGTCTTCCAGTCCTTCGCCAGCCTGACTGGTTATGACAACACGAGTCTCGACAACGGCAAAGCGGCGATCGAGGTCTACCGCTATGACGCCGAGGCCAAGGAGCTTGACTGCATCTCCTGCAACCCCAGCGGTTCGCGGCCGCAGACGGGGGTGCTGACGATGCCCCACTACGACATGCTCGAAGGCGTACCGTTTGGCGACGTAGTAGGCAACCCCGACCCGCTCCACGCCGCCGCCTGGCTGCCGACCCGCCAGCACGGCGACCAGGTCTCACGCGCGCTCGCCGACGACGGCAGCCACGTCTTCTTCAACAGCCACGACGCCCTGGTGCCCCAGGACACCAACGGAGTCCAGGACGTCTATGAGTGGCGCGAGCAGGGAAGCGGCGAGTGCCAGAAGCCGAGCGGCTGCCTCTACCTGATCTCGACCGGGACCGATTTGAAGAAGTCGACCTTCATCGACGCAAGCGAAGGCGGGCACGACGTCTTCTTCAGGACCTCAGACGGCATCGACCCAGACGACGAAGGCCTGATCGACATCTACGACGCCCGCACCAACGGCGGCATCCCACGCCCGATCCCGCCACCGCCATGCGTCGGGGACAACTGCCAGAGCCCACCGGCGGCGCCAAATGACCCCACCCCGGCAAGTTCGGGCTTCAAGGGAGCGGGAGACCCGGTCCCAAGCAAAGCGCGCAAAAGCTGTCGCGCCCGCAACCGCAAAGCCAAGAAGCAAAGCGGCAAAGCAAAGCAAAGCAAGGCAAAGCAAAAGAAAGCCAAGCGCTGTAAGCGCAACAACCGGAGGGCAGGACGATGAGAGGGCTTGGGATCAAGGCGACACTTGCGATCTGCGCGGCGCTGTTCTGCTCTGCGCTCTGGAGTGCCCCGGCGAGCGCCGAGTTCGGCCTCAGCCACTTCGACGTGAAGTTCTCCGAAGAGGACGCAACGCCGGGGTTCCCGGGCGATGACCCGCCGATGACCCAGGCAGGTGCGCACCCCTTCGCGGTGACGACCTACTTCGAAGTGAACTACAGCCCCGGGGGGAACCCCTGGGAGGAATTCATCAGTGCCCTCCCCGACGAGCGTCTCAGGGACCTGATCATCGAACAGCCCGCCGGCCTCACGGGCGATGCGACCGCGGTGCCGCGCTGCTCGACCACCGAGTTCATCGAACACGCTCTAATAAACAGCGTCAGCAAGTGTGAAGACAGCACGGCGGTCGGGGCGGCCGGGATCTTCATCCAGTTCCCGCCACCTTTCTTCTTCGTGCGCAACGCCGCCATCTACAACCTCGAGCCGCCGCCCGGCGTCGCCGTGCGCCTCGGCTTCATCGTCCTCAGCATTCCGACGATCATCGACATCGGCGTCAAGCAGGGCGGCGAGTACAACGTAATCGGCGCATCGGAAGAAAACTTCCAGGGTGTCGGCGTCTTCGGCGGGGCGATCCAGCTCTGGGGCGTCCCGGCCGATCCCGCGCACGACCCCATTCGGGGTGGCTGCCTGGATGGGGGGTTCAGCCTCGCCGCCACCGCCGCCGACATCAACTTCGAAGAATTCGCTTTTGGCAGTTGCCCCACCGACGCGGCGGAAAGACCCCTCCTCAACCTCCCGGGCAGCTGCGTCGGGCCGGTGGAGACCAAGTACCAGGCCGACTCCTGGACGCAGCCGGGCAAATGGCTCTTCGGCGGCTCTGTCAGCCACGACAACGCAGCACCGCCAAACCCGATCGGTTTCACCGGCTGCGGCAAACTAAACTACAACCCGAGCATCGAGTCGACGCCGACCTCCGACTCGGCTGAGACCGGGACGGGGTTGGACTTCAACGTCGACTTCCCGGTCTCGGGGCTGACCAACCCGGAAGGTCTGGTCGAATCGCAGACCAAGAAAGCGGTGGTCACTCTGCCCGAGGGAGTCACGATCAACCCCTCGATCGGCGAAGGGCTGGGTGTCTGCACGCCGGCCGACCTGGCGAGGGAGACGCTCAACTCAGAGCCTGGCGAGGGCTGCCCCAACCCATCGAAGCTCGGCGTCTTGCACGTCGACACGCCGATCGTCGATGAAGGTATCGAGGGAGCGGTCTACCTCGCCCAGCAGGACGACCCGGGGACGACCACCCCAGGCGCGGAGAACCCATTCGACTCGTTGATCGCGCTGTATCTGGTCGTCAAGAACCCCAAGCTCGGCTTCATCGCCAAACTGCCGATGCTGGTCGAGCCAGATCCGCAGACCGGGCGTCTGGTGGCAACCCTCGACGACATTCCCCAGTTCCCCTTCAATCACTTCAACTTCCACTTCAAGGAGGGGGTGAGGGCGGCGCTGGTCACTCCAGCGGCATGCGGTACCTACACGACCGAGGCCCAGTTCTACCCTCGCTCGGATCCAAACAACCCGAGGACGATCCTCTCCGACTTCCAGATCACCAGAGGAAAGGGGGGCGGAGCGTGCCCGCCGGGAGGCATTCCGCCCTTCGGCCCCGACTTCGAAGCGGGATCGGTCAACAACAACGCCGGCAGCTTCTCGCCCTTCAACATGCGTTTGCTGAGGGAAGACGGAGAACAGAACATGACCAAGTTCTCTTCTGTCCTACCTCCGGGCGTACTGGGCTCGCTCGCCGGGGTGAGCAAATGCCCCGATTCCGCAGTGGATGTCGCCAAGGCGAAGACGGCAAGGGAAGAGCTCGCGAGCCCAAGCTGTCCCGCCAACTCGCTGATCGGCCACACCCTGGCTGGAGCTGGAGTCGGATCGGCCCTCACCTACGTCAAGGGCTACACCTACCTCGGCGGCCCCTACAAAGGCGCTCCGCTCAGCGTGATCTCGGTAACTCCGGCGCTGGCGGGACCCTTCGACGCGGGCACGGTCGTCGTCAGGCTGGGACTCGACCTCAACCCGAAAACCGCTGAAGTCGAGGTCGACGGGGCGGCATCTGACCCGATCCCCCACATCCTCAAGGGGATCGTCTTGAAGGTCCGCGACCTGCGCGTCTACGTCGACAGGCCGAACTTCACGCTCAACCCGACGAGTTGTGATGAATCGAGCGCCAAAGCGACGCTGTTCGGGTCCTACCTGAACGTCCTCGATCCGGCAGACGACGTCCCAGCGGCCCTCTCGACCCGCTACCAGGCCGCCAACTGCCTGAACCTCGGCTTCAAACCGAAGCTCAACCTGAATCTCAAAGGCGGCACCAAGCGCGGTGGGCACCCCGGCCTCACCGCGACCTACACGCCGAGGAAAGGCGATGCCAACGTCGAGGGGTTGGTCGTCCGCCTGCCGAGGTCGGCATTCCTCGACCAGGCCCACATCAAGACGATCTGCACCAGGGTGCAGTTCGCAGCTGACGCCTGTCCCGAGAACGCCCGCTACGGCTTCATCAGGGCATGGACCCCGCTCCTCGAGGAGCCACTCGCCGGACCCGTCTGGCTCAGATCCTCAAACCACAAGCTGCCCGACCTGGTCTTCGACCTGCACGGGTTGGTCGACGTAGAGGTCTCGACCCGGATCGACTCCGCCAAGGGTGGGATCAGGGCGACCGTCGAGGACTCACCCGACGCACCGCTCTCCAAAGTCGTGCTGCAGATGCAGGGCGCCAAAAAGGGCCTGATCGTCAACAGCCGCGACCTCTGCGCCAAGAAGTCGAAGGCCAACGTCCAGTTCAGCGGCCACAACGGCAAGCAGCTGAGCGCCAACCCGGTGATGCGGGCTCAGTGCGGGGGGAAGGGCAAAGGGGGGCGCGGGTAGCGGCGCCTTTTCGGGTCATAAATACCAAGTGCGTATCTTGACAATTACGAACTGACGTGTTTGTATGGGGGAGTGGCTTCGACTGAGAACGCAGGTGGTATGGCGACCCGCGAGCCGCGCGGGTCGCGCCGCCGGCCCGGAGTACCGCCGCCGAAGGTCGAGCGGATCCCGCCACGTTCCGGGCTCACCCGGGCCGAGGTGATCGCCAACCAGCGCCGCCGTATCTTCGACGGCCTGGCCGCCGCCACGGCCTACCACGGTTACGAGGACACGAAAGTCAGCGACGTCGTCGAACTCGCGGGCCTGTCGCGAGCCACCTTCTACGAGCACTTCAAAGGTAAGGAGGCCTGCTTCGCGGCCGCCTACGAGGATGGGGTGGAGCGACTCGCGGCGGCCATCGAGATGGCCGCCCAGGCGGAAGATCGTTGGGCCATACGCGTCTCGTCTGGGCTCCAAGCGGGACTCGATTTTCTCGCTGCCGACCCCCCGCTTGCCCACCTCCTCCTGGTCGAGGCCCTCGCCGCCGCCCGCCCGGCTCGCCTCGAGCACGAGCGCTCCCTCGTGCGCCTCGCCGAAGCGCTGCGTCCGCCCGCCCAGCCGGCGGGTGGGGAAGCCGTACCGGCGGAGACGCTGCGGTTGCTTGCCGGCGGTCTGGTGTCTCACCTCTCGGCGCGTGTCCTCGCCGGCGAAGCCGAACGACTCCCCGAGGATCACGATCTGCTGCTCCAGTATCTGCTCGTTCCCTCCTCGGCGGCCAATGCCCGGGTCGCGAGCGGCTGACGCCGAGCCGGAGCGCTTCGAGCCCGACGTCCTGGCCACTCTGCCGCCGGAGCTGGCCCTGTCGCGCCTACCGGTGGGTCGCCACGGCCTGCCGCGCTCCTTCGTCGCCCGCAATCAGCGCCTCCGCCTCGTCGCCGCGATGCTGCGCGTCCTCCCCCGACACGGTTACCCCGCGACCACGATCGGCCATCTCACGCGCGAGGCCGGCGTCTCTCGCGCCGCCTTCTACCGGCAGTTCGTCGACAAGGAAGAGTGCTTCTTGGCGACTTATGACATAGCCGCGAGGTGGCTCTGTGAGCGAGTCGAGACTGCCACCGCTGCTGAGGCGCCGTGGCCGGCGAGCGTTCGCGCCGGCGTCGAGGAGGCGATGCACCTGCTTGCCGCGAACCCGGACGTAGCCCACCTGATCGCAGTCGAGGCGCTGCAGGCGGGAGCCGCCGCCCGTCGGCGACGGCAGGCCTGCATCGAACACCTCGTGGGGGTGATGCGAGAGAAACGCTCTGGAGAGGCCGATTTGCCTGGGGATCTGGAGGAGCTGCTGATCGGGGGGACCCTCTCGCTCGTCGGCCGATACGTCGACTCTGGCCGCATCGACCGACTGCCGGGTGCAACCGTGGATTTGGTGGCGCTATACTTTTTGAAGTAAAGCCGGATCGGAATTCAGGTATTTAGATCTTTTAGGAGAGGCATGGCGACTGCGGAGACCAGGCAGCAGGTCGAGGAGATCGAGCCGTTCGAGGCGGCGGAGGAGATCGAGGGCGGCGATGTCGTCCTGATCGACACGCGCGAGCCACACGAGTACCAGGAGGCCCACCTCGAGGGCGGCAAGCTCGTGCCGCCCGGTCTGCTCGGCGACGAAATCGCCGCCGCGGCTCCCGACAAGTCGGCCCGCACGATCCTCTACTGCCGCAGCGGCAACCGCTCCTATAAGGCGGCTGAGCAGCTGCAGGCACTCGGTTACGAGGACGTCGCCTCGATGGCAGGCGGGATCCTCGCCTGGCAGGAGCAGGGGCTGCCGGTTGTCTCCGCCAGCGGCATGACCGCCGAGCAGCGCGACCGCTACTCGCGCCATACCCTGCTGCCCGAGGTCGGCGTCGACGGCCAGCTCAAGCTGCTGAACGCGAAGGTGCTGCTGCTCGGCGCCGGTGGGCTCGGCGCGCCGACCGCGCTCTACCTCGCTGCTGCCGGGATCGGCACGCTCGGCCTGGTCGACGACGACGTGGTCGACGCTTCCAACCTGCAGCGCCAGGTGATCCACAACACCGAACGGATCGGGATGCCGAAGACCCAGTCGGCGCGCATCTTCATCGAGGCGCTCAACCCCGACGTGAACGTGGTTGAGCACAACCTGCGCCTCAACGCCGGCAACATCCTCGAGCTGATCGAGGGCTACGACGTGATCGTCGACGGCGCCGACAACTTCCCCACTCGCTACCTGCTCAACGACGCCTCCGTGCGCCTGCGCAAGCCGGTCGTCTCCGCCTCGATCCTCAGCTTCGATGGCCAGATCTCGACCTTTGTCCCCTTCGAGGGGCCCTGCTACCGCTGCCTCTACCCGACGCCGCCGCCGGCGGAGCTGGCGCCGAGCTGCTCGGCCAACGGCGTACTCGGCGTGATGGCGGGGACGATGGGGACCCTGCAGGCGAACGAGGTGATCAAGCTGGTGCTTGGGGTGGGCGAGCCGCTGATCGGCCGCCTGCTCCTCTACGAGGCCCTCGGCACGAGGTTCACCGAGTTGAAAGTGCGTCGCGACCCCAACTGCCCGATCTGCGGCGAGAACGCGTCCGAGATCCCGGAGTCCGAGCTGGGCAAGTTCCCCGACTACGAGCTCTTCTGCGCCGGTTAGCCGGTAGGTTTCCGCGTCATGGCAACGATCCGCATCCCGCCGGTGCTGCGCGCCCAGACCGGGGGCCAGCCCGAGGTCGAGGCGAGTGGCTCTAACGTGGGAGAGGTGCTGCGGGCGCTGACCGCCGCGCATCCCGACACCGAGTCGCAGCTCTTCGGCCCCGATGGCGACCTCAACCGCTACGTCAACGTCTACCTCAACGACGAGGACGTGCGGGTGCTGGACGGGCTCGATACCGCCGTGTCCGACGGCGACACGGTTGTGATCCTCCCCGCTATGGCGGGCGGGGCGCGTTAGTCGGGCTATACCTGACAAAGGCGCCCGGGTCTCACGAACCCCTGGCTATACTTTTTGAAGTGTCGGGAGAGCTGCTAAATCGACCCTGTGGGGGCCGCTTCGGCGACGTCGTCGAGTCGATCGGCAACACGCCCCTGGTCGAGCTGCCGCGTCTCTCGCCCAAGCCTGGCGTTCGCATCTACGCCAAGCTCGAGGGTCGCAACCCGACCGGCTCGGTCAAGGACCGCGTCGCCAAGTCGATGATCGAGGCCGCCGAGGCCGAGGGGGCGATTGAGCCCGGGCAGACGATCCTCGAGCCGACCTCGGGCAACACCGGCATCTCGTTGGCGATGATCTGCCGCCGCAAGGGTTACCCGCTGAAGGTCGTGATGCCCGACAACGTGACTGCTGAGCGCACCCAGCTGCTGGAGATGTACGGGGCGGAGATCGCCTACTCCGAGGGCGCCAAGGGCTCAAACGGTGCGGTCGAGGTGGCGCTGGAGATGGCCGAGGACTCGCGCTACTACATGCCCTACCAGTACGGCAACGAGGCGAACCCGCTGGCCCACTACAACGGCACCGCGGTCGAGATCCTCGAGGAGCTCGACGAGGTCGCCGCCTTCGTCGGCGGTCTCGGCACCGGCGGCACGCTAATGGGCAACGGGCGGCGGCTGAAGGAGCACGACCCGGAGACGCTGATCGTTGCCGCCGAGCCGATGCAGGGCGAGCTGGTCGACGGCCTGCGCTCGCTCGACGACGGCTTCATCCCGCCGATCATCGACATCTCCCTGCTCGACCGCAAGATCATGGTCTCCAACCGCGACGCGATCGTCTGGACCCGGAAGCTGCTCGACGAGGAGGGCGTCTTCGCCGGCGTCTCCTCGGGTGCGATCGCCCGCATCGCGGTTCGCATCGGCGAGGAGCTCGACGGTGGCAACGTCGTCTTCCTGATCCCCGACGACGGCTGGAAGTACCTCTCCTCCGGCGTCTACACGAAGCCGATCGACGAGATCGAGAACCTCGACTCGACGGTTTGGTGGTAGCTCGCAGCTAGATCGGTACGCGCTGGTACGCGTCGAGCGCAACTTCAATACGCTCGCGCTGTTGATGCTGACTATGCGGAGGGGGAATAGGCGGATGCGCGGATCCGTGCGGGTGGCGGCGATGGTCGCTGCCCTCGGCCTCTGCCTCGCGGGTTTCGTGGGCCAGGCATCGGCGGCACCGGGTGACCTCGACCCGTCGTTCGGCGTCGGCGGCGTGGTCGAAGCCCGGCAGGCGATTCTTCAGGACCACCTGCGTGAGACGGCCGTCGGGATGGCGATCGGGCCGCAGGACGAGATCCTCGCGCTCGGCGCGGTTCCGCGATCCTGCTCGGGTGTCTGCCCTCTCGAGCTCGAGGTCACGCGCTACAGCCGTCACGGCTCGCGCGACGCCTCCTTTGGCTCGAACGGCCGGGCCGTGCTCACGGTCCAGCCGGGACGAGCCGGGGAGGTTCCGGGCTCGGCGGTCGCCGTGGACAACGATGGCAGGGTTGTCGTCGCCACCAGCGACGGGTCCGACATCGCGGTGTTCCGCCTGACCCGGGACGGCGCACTCGACACCGGCTTCGCTGGCACGGGAATCGTCAAGACCGACCTCGGCGGGCGCGACGGGGCGGCAGCGATCGCTGTGCGACCCGACGGGGCGGTGATCGTCGCCGCCACGCGCGAGACGCCGCTGGAAGGCTTTCAGTCGATTCTCGTCCGGTACACGGCCAGCGGCGTGCTCGACACCGGCTTCGGCGACGGCGGCACGCGTGTCCTCGGCTTCGCGCCGGGCAACTACCCGGTTGGGCTCACGCTGCCAGGGCGCAACCGGATAGCCGTCGGGCTCTCCGACTGCTGCTACTCGACCGGCAGGGCGCTCGTCGCGCGGCTCGATCCGAGCGGCGCGTTGGACAACGGCTTCGCC
>JBAREU010000261.1:0-13260 GCA_049796515.1 Solirubrobacterales bacterium | reverse complement strand
GACTCGCGGCTGATCCGCCGCGAGGGGTTGCTCGCCTCGCTGACCCCCGCCACGCCGCAGCGCTCGCTCTTCAACTCCGTCCTCTACGAGGACCCCGCGGCGTTGCTGCGCGAGTACGACGCGCTGGTCGAAACCTATGAGGCTGCCGGCGTGTGTGCCTGGACGGTCTGGGTCCCCGACGAGGACCGCGAGACGGCGCGGCTGCTCGGCGAGCGCGGACACCAGCTCGACGCCGAACCGCGGGCGATGGCGATGGAGCTCGCTGACCCCGTCGAGGTGCCTGCCGCTCCCACCGGGGTCGAGCCCGGTCCGGTCGAGGCGCGCGCTGCGGCCGAGCTCAACGACCGCGCCTACGGCTACGGCGAGGACGGTTTCCGCGCCGGCCTCGCCGGCGAGACGCCGATCCGCTGGCATGGTGCCTTTGCCGATGGCGAGGCGCTCGGTTGCGTCGGCACGATCGAGGTGGGCGACGACTGCTGCGTCACCGGTGTCGCCACGCCGCCCGAGCACCGCGGCCGGGGGATCGCCAGCTGGCTGATGCTGTGGGCGCTGGCCGAGGCTCGCGAGCAGGGCGCGCTGACGGCCTCGCTGCAGGCGACCAAAGCCGGCGCGCCGATCTACGAACGGCTCGGCTTCGTCGACTTCGGCTTCGTCGAGATGTGGGAGCTGCGCAAAGCGTGAGCGACGGCCCGCGGCTGCGGCACGCCTGGCGCGAGGCGAAGCGCCTGGTCCGCCACCCACGTTGGTTCTGGCGCGAGCACCGGCGCCTCGTCCTCACCGCGGGCATCGCCGCTCTGGCGCTGCTGATCGGCGGTGGCCTGCTCGCCTACGACCAGCTGAAGCGCCCGCCCGACATCCACAATCCCGACGCCATCTTCCAGCCGCAGAAGCCGAAGAAGGCGAAGCGCAAGAGGGTGAACTGGCCGCTCTACGGCTACGATCGTCCCCGCACCCGCTACCTGCCGGCGAAAGGGGTGAAGCCGCCGTTCAAGAAAATCTGGCGCTACACCGACGGGCCGCTGCTCGAGTTCCCGCCGGTGTTGGCGGGGGGGCGGCTCTACTTCGTCGACAACAACGGCAACGCGATCGCGCTCGACGCCGACACCGGCAAGCAGCTCTGGAAGCGACGTATCGGCCGGCTCAACGCCTCCTCGCCGGCCTACCACCGGCAGCGTCTCTACATCGTCAACCTCGTCCCCGGCCACGTGGTCAAGCTCGACGCCCGCAACGGCCGGATGCTGTGGAAACGCCCGCTGCCGGGCCGGGCCGAGTCCTCGCCGGTCGTCGTCGGCCGCAGCCTCTACTTCGGCTGCGAGGATGGCAACCTCTACTCGCTCAGCACCCGCAACGGCAACGTCCGCTGGGCGACCGGCCTCGGCGGCCCGGTCAAGTCCGCCCCCGCCTACTACGGCGGCGTCCTCTATGTCGGTGACTACGGCGGCTACATGAACGCGGTCGACGCCAAGAACGGCGAGCTCGTGTGGCAGAGCGACTCGCTCGGGCAGGGCTTCGGCACCGCGGGCGCCTTCTACTCAACCCCCGCGGTCGCCTTCGGCCGCGTCTACGCCGGCAACAACGACACCCGCGTCTACAGCTTCGACCGCCGCGACGGCACGATCGCCTGGACCTACTCGACCGGCGGCTACGCCTACTCGGGCCCCGCGGTCGCCAAGACTCGCCACACCGGCCCCACCGTCTACATCGGCTCCTTCGACGGCAACGTCTACGCGCTCAACGCCGAGAGTGGCGAACCGCGCTGGATCCGCTCCGCCGGCGGCTCGGTGATTGGCTCGCTGACCGCGGTCGGCGACATCGTCTACGTGGCCGAGTTCGACGACACCTCGACCACCGGCTACTCGATGAAGGGCGGCCGCACGGTCTTCACCTACCCGCGCGGCACCTATACGCCGGTCGTCTCCGACGGCCACCGCATCTACCTGGTCGGCTACTCAAGCGTCACCGCCCTGCAGCCCTACAAGTACAAAGCGGCGATAGCGCAGCGCCGCGTGGCGCCGGTTCCCAAGCGCCGGCGACGCTAGCGGCGCGTCTTTGGGGCGATTCCGCCCGGCGGCGGTGGGGGTGCCTTGGGCGGGAAGGGTGCGTAGGCGGGGAAGCGGCCGTTGTGGATCATGTTGCGCAGGACGCCGAGGCTGGCCGGCCAGTTTTGGATCCGGTAGGAGCTGGCCGAGCCGAAGTCCTGGTAGTAGACGAGCATCTTGGCCCGAGGGTGGTGCTCAACCCAGGTCATCAGCTTGCGCACGTAGGCAGCGTCGTCACCGGTCGAGACGCCCCACTCGGTGATCGCGAAGGGCTTGCCGGAGAAGCGTTTGTAGAGACCGTCGAGCGCCTTCCAGTCCTGGTTGTCGGAGTAGATGTCGGTGCCGGCCCAGTCGACCCAGCGGCTGCCGGGGTAGTAGTGGCGGGGGCGGTTGCGGGGGACGGTCGGCGAGCCGGCCGGCAGCGGGCTCCAGATCACTTCGACCGGCGCCTCGGGCAGGCCGCTGACGTCGCTCTGCAACGGCGGCAGGCCCGCCTCGCGCAGGCGGGCGTCGATCTCGTCGCGCTTGCCGCCGCCGTGGACGATCACGTAAATGCGGCGGAAGGCGCGTTTGTAGGCGCGGGTGCTGTGGGCGGCGTCGCGCCGCTCGCCGGCGCAGTCGTAGGCGGACCAGACGTTGAGGCAGCGGTTCGGCTCGCCCAGCGGCCGGATGTAGGCGCGCATCTTCTTCGTCCAGAAGAGCTTGTTGAGGCGGATCAGGTACTCGTCGCCGGCGCCACCGGCGATCGCCCGCGGGCTGATCAGCTCGTGCCCGTCGTTGTTGTCCTCGGTGCTGATGTGCAGCACCGGCCGCGCTCGCGCCTCCTGCCAGCGTTCGATCGACTCGGGGAAGTCCGCGCCCCAGGTGCGGAAGGACTGGATCAGCGCGGGGTGCTTGTGCAGCGCGTCGGAGAACTGGCCGAAGTCGGCGGGGTCGCCCGTGTCGCTGACGCCGAAGAAGACGTTGTCGCCGCGCGGCACCAGCGAGAGGGCGCCGGCGGGCGCCGCGGTGAGCAGGCAGAGCGCGGCGCTGGCGCAGAGCGCGCCGATCCAGATCGTCTTGATACGAGTGCTCCCCATCTTGCGAGCCGAGCATGGTGGCAGGCGATACGCCTCGGCAATGCAATGCGCATGGCACCTTCCTGCCGCTATGCGAGAGAAAGGCGCCACCGCATGGAACACTGGACAGCGAGGATCGATCCGACAACGGTGGAGGGGTGGTAGAGGTGGCGCTTGACCAGAGCAAAGTGGGCCAGCACATCGCGTCGCAGATGGAAGCGATTGAAGCCGACTACGGCGATGAGAGCGAGATCGGCGACATCTGCACGATCGTCGAGATCAGGGGCCCGCACGGCTCCCACGTCCGCATGCGCAGCACCGCCTCCTCGCCGCACTCGACCCTCGGCCTGCTCAAGCTCGCCGAACAGGTCGCCTTGGCCAACTTCGGCCGCGACGACGTTTAGGCGACTCGGGGAGCACGCCTAGCGCCGCGGCGTCGCCTCGAGCAGCCGGATCGTGCACTCCTCGCTGTAGTGGGTGCCGCCGCCGGTGGAGGCGTCGGCGTCGCTCTCGACGGTGCGTCGCAAGAGCAGGCCGTCGGAGCGCCGCCGCCACTCCTCGCTCCTCGCGATCCCGGAGTTCTCGCCCTCGATCAGGCTGCGCGTTTCGACGTGTACCGCCTTGTAGTCCTCCGCGCCGACCGGAATCCGCTCGAGGCCGACGATCCGCGAGCTGTTCGATATCGAGGAATCGTCGGACTCGCAGGTGCTGGAGAAGTGGGCGCCTGGGCGCCGTGCCAGGGAGTCGGAGATGGGTTCGCCATGGCAGCGGAACGTGTCCTCCTGCCCGATCCCGAAGAACTCGTGGTATTCGGTGATCCGGAGCGTCTCCTCGCCGGAATTGGTACACGCTTCGCCCTCCGACCAGCGCCCTTCGAGGACCTGCCACCGCTCCCGTAGCCCGCAAGGTCCCTCGCTGATGACGATCGTCGAGATGCCGCCGTAATCGTGGGTCGCGCCGGCCAGCGGCGTCTGCGCCGACTCCGAGCCCCGCGTCGCGTAGCGGTAGACCCCGAACGGAGGTCCACCCGCTCGGTCGCCCTCGCCGGCCGCGCCGCCATCCTCCCGGAAGGAGCGGACCGCCTCGTCCACCGTCGCCTTTGCCGGCTCGTCACGCGGCCGGTTGATCCAGGCGAAGACGGCGAGCGCCAGGACGCAGGCGAAGACGAGCAGGGCGATGTTCGCTTTCCTCGAGGACCGCACGGCGACCCTCAGGCGCCGTCCCGCGAGGCGACTATCCCCAGTACGTCGGCGGCGTACTTGGAGACGAAGCTCGGGCCGACGCCGCGGATCGCCAGCAGGGCGTCCTCGCTCGTCGGGCGGGTGGCCGCGATCGCCTCGAGCGTGGAGTTGTGGGCGACGGTGAAGGCGGGCTTGCCGTCGGCGGCCCGCAGCCGCCAGGCCTTGAGCTGCTCGAACACCGGGGCGTCAGCGGGGGAGAGGTCGATCGGAGGGGGCGGCGGCTTCTTCGCCTTGGCGGGGCGACGGACGGCGATCGTCTCG
Source organism: Solirubrobacterales bacterium (assembly GCA_049796515.1). GTDB lineage: Bacteria > Actinomycetota > Thermoleophilia > Solirubrobacterales > 70-9 > VRUE01. Next base: position 8,661 of record JBAREU010000261.1, on the reverse strand, counting down.
GGATCGGGCAGCCAACCCTCTGGGTCGCAGACGTCACAGCAGCGCTCCAGCGGCCGGCCGGCGACGCCGTCGGAGAAGTGGTCGAGGACGCTGCGGCGGCGGCAGCGGTCGGAGTAGATGAACTCCTTGATCGTGCGGTAGTCGCGCCAGCCACGCTCGCGGGCGATCGCCCGCTCGGGATCGCCGGCGCGCTGCTGGTTGAAGCGGACCAGGCGACCGAGGTCGGCTTTCATCGCCAGCAGCACGGCTCTGGCGGGTAGGCCGTCGCGTCCCGCCCGCCCGGCCTCCTGGTAGTAGGCCTCGAGGCTGGTCGGGATCGTCATGTGCCAGACCGAGCGCACGTCAGCTTTGTCGACGCCCATGCCGAAGGCGTTGGTGGCGACGATGACCTCGACCTCGCCGCCCATGAAACGGGCCTGGGTGTTGCTGCGCTCCTCGGCCTCCATGCCGGCGTGGTAGGGGAGGGCGCGCGCACCCGCTTCGCGCAGCTCGGCGGCGACGTCGTCGGTGTCGCGCCGGGTGCCGCAGTAGACGATCGCCGGTCGGTTGGCCGGGTCGGCGAGGCCCGCTTCGAGCAGCGCCATCCGCCGTGCCTTCGAGCCGGTGCCCTCCAGGTGCACGACATCGAAGGAGATGTTCGGCCGGTCGAAGCCCGAGCGCACCTGCAGCGGGTCGCGCATCTGGAAGCGGACGGCGATCTCGCGCGCCACCGCCTCGGTCGCCGTCGCCGTGCAGGCCATCACCGTCGGCCGGCCGAGCCGCTCGGCGATCTCGGGCAGGCGCAGGTAATCGGGGCGGAAGTCGTGCCCCCACTCGGAGACGCAGTGGGCCTCGTCGACCGCGAGCAGGTCGATCCGCCGCTGTTCGATCGCGGCGAGGAAGACGGTCGAGCCAAAGCGCTCGGGCGAGCAGTAGACGATCCGCGCCGCGCCGCCGCGCACCTGGGCGAGAGAGTGGCGCACCGCCTCCTCGCTCATCGCCGAGGTGATCATCGCCACCGGGTGCCCGGCCGCGCTCAGCCGCCGCCACTGGTCGTTCATCAGCGCGATCAGCGGGCTGACCACGATCGTTAGGTCCTCCGACGCCAGCCCGGGCAGCTGGTAGCAGAGGCTCTTGCCACCGCCGGTCGGCATCACGATCAAAGAGTCGCGCCCGGCCAAAGCCGCCTCGACAGCCTCCCGCTGCCCCGGTCGCCATTGCTGGAACCCCAGCGTGGCGAGCAGCTCGTCCGCCTGTCCCCCGACCTCAGCGCTCATCGCCCATCCAGGCTATGCCTTTTCCGCGGCGGGCTTGGTTTCGATCGCGTTACACCGGGCATTAGAAGGATCTCTCAATGCAAAAGGAGGAGCGATGTCCACCCTTGCAGTCGTCGCCATAGTCATCGGCGCCCTGATCGTCCTCGCGGTCGTGGTCTCGGCTGCCCGTCGCGCCCGCAGCCGTAGGCAGTTCGCCGAGGTCCAGGGCGAGGCTCAGCACCAGGACGCCCGCCACCACCGTGAGCGGGCGGAGGAGCGCCGCACGGAGGCCGCGATCGCCGAGGAGCGAGCGGAGCGGGCAAAGGTCGAGGCGCAACTCGACGAAGAGCGTGCCAGCCAGCGCGAGCGCGAGCTCGACACCAGCAACTAGGAAGGAAGCACGATGGCTCAGACCAAAACCAGAGCCTCGTCGAAACGGTCCAGCGGGTCGAAAAAACCCCAGGCTCGCTCGCGTGGCTCATCCAGCAAAAACAAAAAAACGAACTCACACCGACAGACGAACTCGACGAAATCGGAGCCGATGGCCGAGGTCGCCAAAGTCGCGAGTAAAACCACCGATGCGGTGGGCAATGCCGCGAGCAGCGTCGGCAATGCCGCCACCAAGGCAAGGATCCCGCTTGTCGCGAGTGGTGCGGCTATTGCCGGGGCGGCCGGGGGCATGGCGCTTGGCGCACGGCGGGCTCGCCGGCGCAATCGCCGCGGCCTGGCCAAAGCTGCAAAGGGCATGGGCGTTCTCGGCGCCCGGGTCGGTCACCTCGCCACCGAATTGCAGCGCAATCGCGAGGCGACGAATGGCCACGGCCAAACCGCCCGCTCGCCGGTCGAGGTGGTTCTGGACGGACTGACTGCCCGCCGCTCTCGCTAGGCGGGCAGCCAGGGCTCGTACCACTGGCAGAGTCCCCGGGTGAGGTCGTTGGCCTGCTTCGGACCCCAGGTTCCCGGCTCGTAGGAGTGGACCGGGCCCGGTTCTTCGAGCAGCGGTTGCACGATCCGCCAGGTCTCCTCGACCGTGTCCTGGCGAGTGAAGAGCTGGCTGCTGCCGGCGAGCGCATCGCCAAGCAGCCGCTCGTAGGGCTCGGGGTCCTCGCCGGGGACTTTCTCGAAGAGGACCTCGAGGTCGGCGGGCTCGAACGCCTCCTCGCCGGCCCGCTTGGCGAAGAGGCGGATGCGCGAGCCCGGCTGGGGCTCGATCCGCACCGTCAACTGGTTCGGTTCGGGCAGCTTCCCCGGCCCGACGCCGAGCCGTGGCGGGCGCTTGAAGACGACCCTTACCTCAGACGCCTTCACCGGCATGCACTTGCCGGCGCGGATGAAGAAGGGGATGCCGCTCCAGCGCCAGTTGTCGATCTCCAGCTCGACCGCGGCGAAGGTCTCGGTGGTCGAGTCCGGCGCCACTTCCTTGACGTCGAGGAAGCCCTTGTACTGGCCGCGCACATAGCGCTTCGGATCCGCCGTCCGCACTGCCCTGAACATCTCCAGCTTCTTGTCGCGGATCGAGTCGACATAGTTGCCCGCCGGCGGCTCCATCGCGACCAGGGCAAGGACCTGCAGGGCGTGATTCTGGATCACGTCGCGCATCGCGCCGACCGCGTCGTAGAAGCGGCCGCGATCGTCGACGCCGAAGTCCTCGGCGATCGTCACTTGCACGTGGGCGACGTGCTCGCGGTTCCAGACTGGCTCCAGCAGCGAGTTGGCGAAGCGCAGGTAGGAAATGTCCATCACCGGCTCCTTGCCGAGGTAATGGTCGATGCGCAGGATCTGCTCCTCGCTGAGCACCGTGCAGAGCTCCGCGTTGAGGGCGCGGGCGGACTCGAGGTCGTGCCCGAAGGGCTTCTCGATCACGACGCGAGCGTTCTCGGTCAGGCCCGCCTCGCCCAATCCCTGGACCACCGTGGCGAACAGCGAGGGCGGGATCTCCAGATAGAAGACCGGTCGCTTCGCCCCGTCGATTGCCTTGCCCACCTGGGCGAAGGTCGCCGCGTCCCCGTAGTCGCCCTGGACGTAGGACATGCGAGCGGCGAGCCGGCCGAAGACGTCCTCGTCGGGGTCCTCGATCGTGGCGGCGATCGCTTCGCGGGCGTGCGTGCGGAGCTTCGCGTCGTCCCACTCGTCGATCGCCACGCCGACGATCGGACAGTCGAGCTTGCCGCGCGCCTCGAGTCGGTAGAGCGCGTGGAAGGTCATTTTCCTCGCCAGGTCGCCGCTGATCCCGAAGATCGTCAGCACGTCGGCCGCGGTGCCGTCCTTCTGCCTCTCCATCGCGGGCCAGGCTATCCGAGTCGGCTGGTGGCCCAGCCGCATGCGTCGCGTAGGGTTCTCCAGGTAGAGCGCGAACCGACCGCCATGGGGAGGAGCTGCTGATGGAGCTGGGAATCGTCGGACTTGGCCGGATGGGGGCGAACATGGCTCGCCGCCTGATGCGCGGCGGCCACCGCATCGTCGCCTACGACGTCAACCCCGACGCCGTCACCGCGTTGGCGGGCGAGGGAGCCGACGGCGCCTCCTCGCTGGAGGAGCTGGCCTCGAAGTTGAGCGCACCGCGCGCGGTCTGGGTGATGGTCCCCTCCGGCGAGATCACCGAGAGGACGGTCGAGGACGTCGCCGCCGTGCTCGAGCCAGGCGACGCGATCGTCGACGGCGGCAACTCCTATTACCGCGACGACATCCGCCGCGCCGAGAAGTTGCGCGAGAAGGGGATCGATTTCGTCGACTGCGGCACCAGCGGCGGCGTCTTCGGTCTCGAGCGCGGCTACTGCCTGATGATCGGCGGGCCCGACGAGGCCGTCGCACGTCTCGACCCGATCTTCGCGACGCTCGCCCCCGGCGTCGAGTCGGCCGAGCGCACGCCGGGCCGCGACGGCGAGCCCTCGCCTGCGGAGAACGGCTACCTGCACTGCGGTCCGAACGGCGCCGGCCACTTTGTGAAGATGGTCCACAACGGGATCGAGTACGGGATCATGGCCGCCTACGCCGAGGGGCTCAACATCCTCCGCAACGCCAACGCCGGCAAGGTCGAGCGCGAGGCCGACGCCGAGACCGCGCCGCTGGAGCAGCCCGAGTACTACCAGTACGACCTCGACCTGCCCGAGGTCACCGAGGTGTGGCGGCGCGGCAGCGTGGTCGGCTCCTGGCTGCTCGACCTGACCGCGGCGGCGATGCAGGAATCACCCGACCTCTCCGACTTCGCCGGCCGCGTCTCCGATTCCGGCGAGGGCCGCTGGACGTCGATCGCCGCGATCGACGAGGGGGTTCCGGCGCCGGTGCTGACCACGGCGCTGTACGAGCGTTTCTACTCGCGCGGGCTCGACGACTTCGGCGACAAGGTGCTGTCGGCGATGCGCAAACAGTTCGGCGGCCACGACGAGAAGGCTTCGTAGGGCTCGAGGCGGGTAGGCGACCCCGATGGCGATCGAGACCAAGGTCTTCCCGGACGCCGATGCGGCCTCGCGCTACGCGGCGGCGTTCGTCGCCGCCACCGGCCGGGACGCGGTCGAGGAGCGCGGCGAGTACGCGCTCGCGCTGAGCGGCGGCAAGACGCCCTGGGCGATGATCGGTCTGCTGGGCGAAATGGAGGCGATGCCCTGGGAGCAGGCGCACATTTACCAGGTCGACGAGCGCGTCGCCCCGCCCGGCGACGAGGCCCGCAACCTCACTCACCTCGTGCAGATGCTCTCGCTCGATCACCAGGCGGCGCTGCGGCCGATGCCGGTAACCAGCCGCGACCTCGAACTCTCCGCCTCCGAGTACGAAATCCACATCCCGGAGAAGCTCGACCTCGTCCACCTGGGGCTCGGTCCGGACGGTCACACCGCTTCGCTCGTCCCCGGCGACTCGGTGCTCGAACTGGACGATCGCCGCGTGGCGATGACCGGCGATCCATACCAGGGCCACCTGCGCATGACGCTGACCTACCCGGCACTCGCCGCGGCCCGCCAGATCCTCTGGCTGACGCTCGGCGAGGCCGTTCGCGAGCCGCTCGCCAAGCTTCTCGCCGGCGACACGTCGATCCCGGCCGGCCAGGTCGAAAACGACAACATGCTGATCGTCGCCGACGAGGCAGCCGCAGGGCAGCCAGCCGACTGAGCGCACGTGCCTGGTGAAGCGTGTTAGCGAATTCGCTAACATTGCTTCAGAATGTTGGCGAGCGAGATCCTCGATCGCAGCGGCCTCAGCCAGGCAGAGCTTGCTCGCCGGGCGGGTATGCCGCGCTCGGTGGTCAATGCCTATGTGCGTGGTAGCCGAGAGCCGGGCGCAGATGCGCTCGCCCGCCTCGCCACCGCGGGCGGCTTTGAGCTGACGCTGTCCCCACGCAAGCCGCCGGTAGACGTCGAGCGCGCCAGCAGAATCCTCGTTCAGGTCTTGGAGCTTGCTGAGGCGCTTCCGTTTCGGCCGCGGCCTGAGCTCTCCTATCCGCACCTACCGGACCGGATCGCAAGGCGAGAGTCCAGATGAGCGAGCTGGTCGAGAAGCTTTTCGCAATTCACGACTCGCTCACCGACGCAGGTCTCGCACACGCGTTCGGTGGTGCGATCGCGTTGGCTTACTGCACCGAGGAACCGCGCGGCACTCGCGACCTCGACGTCAACATCTTCATCGATGCATCACGGGGCGAGGATGCTTTGGCACGGCTTCCAAAGCCGGTAAGGGTGGAGGCAAGCGACGTCGTAGCTGTAGTCCGCGATGGCCAGACGCGCCTGTGGTGGGACGACACGCCGATTGACGTCTTTCTCAACAATCTGCCGCTACACGAGGAGGTTGCACGTGGCGTCGCCTGGGTCCCGCTCTCTGGACGCGATATCCCCGTGCTCGACTGCGCCTCGCTGGCGATCTTCAAGGCGTTCTTCGATCGCACCAAAGACTGGGCCGACCTGGAGGCGATTGCGATCGCCACGCCAGAGGACATCGAGGATGCTGCGGCGACCATCGCCGATTTGGTTGGTGAGGACGATCCCGCGGTAGAAAGGTTGAAGGCCCTCGCGAGCTGAGCGTGTTTTCAGCCTGCCAATGAGACCGCGTGGTTGGCGAGTATGCGGCCGTCCGGGTCCCACTTGTGCTTGACCTCGCCGAGGCGGTCGCAGACGTCGGCGGGCAGGATCGCGTCGACGTCGCAGGCACCTTCGACGAAGTTGTAGTAGCCGCCGTCGGCCGCCCAGGGGCGCATCGTCTCTTCGATCTTGCTCAGGTGGGCGGAGAGCGCTTCACCCAGCTCCGGGGTCATCAGCATGCCGACGCTGTACATGGCGAAGCCGGCGTCGAGGTGGGAGAGGGCGCCGCCGTTCTCTGCCGGCCGCCCCAGCGCGCCGCCCAGGTGGCGCAACTCGCTGAGCAGCAGCGGTGAGCCGGAATCCGGTCCGGCGATCGAGGCGAAGGCGTCGATCGCCTCGTCGGACAGCTCTCGGATCGTCATCCCTTCGCCGACCCCCGGCACCGGGTTCTCGGGGTCCATGTGGATGCGGCTGAGGCCGGCGGTCGGCATCCACTCGAAGGTGTCCATGATCGTCTCGCCGATCTCGCGCAGCGGCGCGATCGTCGCTTCGCCCTCGGCTTGACTGCCGATGCAGGCGGCGTCGATCGTCAGCAGTGGCCGGCCGCGGATCGGCTCCGGCACGTCGGGGATCGGCGGCGGCGTGATGAAGCGGACGACCGAGGTGACCTCCTCGGGGAGGCCGGCGGCCCAGTCTCGGTAGGTGCGCACGGCCTCGGCGCCGACCTCAGCCGGGAAGACGAGCGCGCCGCCGTAGACCTCGGCGATCGGCAGTAGTTCGAGCTGGAGCGCGGTGACGACGGCATAGCCACCGCCGCCTCCGCGCAGCGCCCAGAAGAGGTCCGGGTCGTTTCCGGCGTTGACGGTCTGCGCCTCGCCCTCGGCGGTGACAAGCTCGATTGCCGCCACGCGGTTGCAGGCGAAGCCGTAGCGCCGTCCGAGCCAGCTGAGGCCGCCGCCGAGCGTGTACCCGGTCACGCCGACGTCAGGGGAGGAGCCAGGCAGGAAGCAGAGGCCGTGCTCGCCCGCCGCCTGGCCCAGCTCGGCACCCCAGACGCCCGCCTCGACCCGGGCCGTGCGAGCGTCGGGATCGACCTCGACCCCCCGCATGCGCTCGGTCTTGAGCAGGATCGTCTCCTCGAGCGGCGCTAGCGGCGCGGCGCCGTGGCCGGTGCCCTGCGCCGCGACCCGGAGGTCGTTCTCGGCGGCGAAACGGACCGTGGCGACGATGTCGTCGGCATTCTCGGCGAGGACGACCGCGACCGGTCGCTGGTCGGCGGCGAGGTTCCAGGCGGCTCGTGCCTGGTCCCAGTCGGAGTCGTCTGAGGTGGCGATCCGGCCGGCGATCGCCAGCCCGGTGAAGTCGGTCATGTGGTCCCTCCTCGAGAGTCGGCTAGGTCAGCGCCAGTTGCCGCACGGTACTCCCCTCGCCGATCAACACATCGCTGACCATGGTCGGGGGGAAGAGGCCGTGCGAGGAAACACCGGGGTCGGCGTCGAGGCGGGCGGCGAGGGCGGCGGGATCACCGATCTCGCCACGGAAGTCGGCGATCACGCCGCCGTCGGGGCTGTGCGGCACGTCGCGTAGCGCGACCTCGGCGCCAAGCCGCGCCAGGGTTGAGCGCAGGCCGAAGGCGAGCAGCTCCAGCGGCACGGGTGGGCCGAGCGAGTCGACCGGCTTGCTCGAGTCGGCGATCACGACGAAGCGCTCGGCCGCCGCGGCGACGATTTTCTCGCGCTGGTGGGCGGCGCCGCCCCCCTTGATCAGCCAGCCGTCGGGCGTCACCTGGTCGGTGCCGTCGATCGCGATGTCGAGCCCCTCCAGCTCACTGAACTCCTCGACCGGGATGCCGAGCGAGCGCGCCTGCTCCTCGGTGGCGACCGAGGTCGCGACGCAGCGGATCCTGCTCAGCCCACGGGCAGCGAGCGCGGGCAGTAGGTGGGCGACGGTGGAGCCGGTACCCAGCCCAACCGTCATCCCGTCCTCGACCAGCAACGCCGCCGCCTCTGCGGCAACTCGCTTCTCGTCGTCAACCCCCAAGGCCGGGACTCTATGCTCGCGACTAGATGGACGCTCGCATTTGGTTGACCGGGAAAGGCGCGGAGCCGCGCTCGTTCCCACTGGCAGAGAAGACGACGGTGGGGCGCGACGTAGAGGCTGACGTCTGCATCGATGACGAGGCGGTCTCCTGGCACCACCTTGAGATCGAGACCCGGGGCGGCGTGCTGATGGCGACCGACCTCGATAGCCGCAACGGCACGGCGCTGAACGGCGAGCCGCTCGACCGGCCCCGCCGCCTGCGCGACGGTGACGTGCTGACCGTCGCCGAGTACCGCCTCGAAGTCTCCGACCCGGTCCCCGGCAGGGCGGGGGCGACTGTCGCGGCCAGCGAACCCTCGGTCGAGCTGAGCGAGGAGGAG
>JBAREU010000260.1:0-2714 GCA_049796515.1 Solirubrobacterales bacterium | reverse complement strand
GCGCGGTGAGCAGCGAGTCGCGGCGGGCGAGCTCGTCTCGAACCAGCGCCTCCGCCCGCGCCCGCGCTTCGATCTCACTGCGTCCCACGGCAATTCCGAATGTACACTTCGAGTGGACCTATGAGCGGCGATCAACTGGAGGAGGCCGAGGTCGATCGCCTCGGTGCTGCCGTATTCGAGCAGCGCCGCCTCTCCCACATGCTGCGCCAGCGCGGCGCCGAGATAGAGGCGCTGCAGAGCGATCGGGAGCGGCTCGGCGAGAGGGAGCGCAAGGCGCACGAGCGTGAGGAGGGGTTGCGCTGGGAGCTGGGGGAGCTCGAACAGAGGGCGATCTCGCTGCGCTCGGAGATCGCCTCGCTGAGCGCCGGCCGGGAGCGAGAAGCGGCAGAGCTGAAGCGGGCGCAATACGAGATGCGGCGCGCCGAGCGGCGCCTGGTTAAGGCCAGGGAGGAGGGCGCGACGAACCTGGCCAAGGCCGAAGACGAGGCTGCGGCGAACTTGGCCAAGGCTGAGGACGAGGCCGCCGAGGAGCGCAGACGCGCCGAGCGGCGTCTCGAGGAGGCTCGGGCGCAGCTCTCCTCGCTGACGGCCAACCGGGACAGCGTCGTGACGGAACTGAAGCGGGCCGAATACGAGACCCGGCGGGCGGGGCGACGGGTGGCCAAGGTGGAGCGCGAGGCCGTCGAGGCGAGCAGGCGCAACCGCCTCCAGCTCGACGCTCTGGGCGCCGAGCTACGCGCGGGGTTGGCCTCCCGCGACGAGGCGTTGAAGCGAGAGCAGCGGGTGCTGGGCGAGCGCGAAGAGGCACTGGGGGAGCGCGATGAAGTTCGTGGTGAGCGTGACGAGGCAAGGGGAGAGCGCGACGAGGCGCTGGGGGATCGCCGGCGGGCGTACGAGGCGTTCGAGCAGGCCCAGGTCGAGGCCGCCGAGGCGGCGCGTGGGGTGGAGACGAGCGCGCTAGAGCTGGGGCGCGCACAGCGCGAGGTTGAGCTGTTGGCCGGCCTGGAGAAGGAACGGGAAGTCGTCCTCGCCGACTCGGAGCAGACGCTGGGCGAGGTCGCGGAGCATCTGCGCCGGGTGAGGGCCTCGCGGAGCTGGCGCTGGGGACATGCAATCGCCCAGGCGCTGCGCGCTCTGACCTTCCGCCGTCGCTCCGGGCGCAGCGCGCTCGACAACGCCCTGCAGCGGCTCGGCGACGACGAGCCGGAGCCGCCCCAGGATGAGCGCCGGATCTGAATCCCTCCCATCCCCGCCGCCTGGGCGGGGGGCGCTGGCGCGCCGCCTTCGGGCTCGGCTTGGGCCGCCGCCGCAGCTCGACGAGTGGCCGCCGGTCTCGATCGTCGTCGTCAATCGCGATGGCGAGGATCACCTGCGGTTGCTGCTGCCACGCTTAGCCGCCTCGACCGAGTACCCCGAGCTGGAGCTGATCCTCGTCGACAACGGGTCCGGGGACGGCTCGGTCGAGCTGGCGCGCTCGCTCGACCTACCGTTTCCGCTGACCGTCGTCGAGAACGACGCCAACCTCTCCTTCTCCGATGCCAACGACGACGGTGCCGAGCGGGCAGCCCACCAGCGGCTGCTCTTCCTCAACAACGACGTTGAGCCGTTCGAGCCCGGCTGGCTGAAGGAGCTGGTCGCCTGCCTCGAGACCAGCGGCGCCGCGGCGTCCGGGGCGACACTGCTGCACGGCGGCAACGTCTCCGACGGCAGGGTCGGCACCTATGTCCTTCAGCACAGGCGGGTTGAGCTCGTCGGCGCTCCCGGCTTCGTCACGCTGGCGAACGCGGGCGACGGCGAGGAGTGGGAGGAGGAGCCCTGTCCAGACCTGCCCGCGGCGGCTTCGACCGCCGCCTGCCTGCTCGTCCGCCGCGAGGCCTTCGAGCGGGTCGGTGGCTTCACCACCGGCTTCCTCTGGGGTTGGGAGGACGTCGATCTCGGCCTCAAGCTGGCGAGCGGCGGGGACGCCGTCCTCTGCAGCGGCCGCAGCGTGCTCTTCCATCGCGCATCGAGCACGCGCGCCACCGCGAGCCACGAGTGGCAGCGAAGCACGCGTGCCCACAACCGGCGCCTCCTCGCTCAGCGCTGGGGACCGCAGCTGCGCCGGGAGTACCTGCTCGACCGCCTTGCCGGACGCGGCTTCTGGACCGACTCGCGGCCGCCCCTGCTCCTCGTCGCGTTGTCCGGTCGGGCGGCGGACGACCTCGAGGCGCGTGAGCTGGCCGACGCCGTCGAGGAACGAGGATGGCGTGTGAGCCTGGTCGAGCCAGGCGGTGAGATCGCCGCCGAAGCCGACTTCGTCCTGCTCACGGACCCGTCGTCGGGGGCGTCGCTCGCTGCCGGTGCACCGTGCGTTCCCTGGGTGCGCGACCGGGTCGAGTCGTGGGTTGGCGCACCGCTGCTGGGTCGGGCCGAGCTCACGCTGGTGGCGCATCTGAGCCTCGCGCCCGGACTCGAAGCCGCCGGAATCGCTCCGGTGCTGTTCTCCGGGGCAGCCGAGGCAGAGCGGTTGATCGGGTTGCTGCGGGAGCGCGTGCAGCGCCTGCGCTTCTGTCTCAAGCTCTCGCGCGATTGGAGCCTCGAGCCGGCCGCCCTGGCGCTGCGCCGCTCGCTCGAGCGGCGCGACCACGCCTGCTCGCTACAGCTCGCCGACGAGTGGGAGCTGCTCGCCGGCACGACCGCGGATGTGGCCGTGGTTTGCGGCGACCCCGCTGACT
>JBAREU010000259.1:0-3721 GCA_049796515.1 Solirubrobacterales bacterium | reverse complement strand
CGGCTTCGAGCGCACGCGACCGGCCGAGCTCTCCGGCGGGATGCGCCAGCGAGTCGCCTTCCTGCGCACGCTCGTCGCCGGCAAGCCGGTGCTGGCCCTGGACGAGCCCTTCGCCGCGCTCGATGCGATCACCCGCGCCGAGATGCAGGGCTGGCTCGCCTCGGCCCTGCGTGCCGATCCCCGCACCGTGGTGCTTGTCAGCCACGACGTCGAGGAGGCGCTCTACCTCTCCGACCGGGTGGCGGTGCTCTCGGCACGGCCGGCGCGCGTGGTCGAGGAGCTGAGCGCTCCCTCTCCCCGCGCTCCTGACCGCGACGCAGCGGTCACTGACCCCGCCTTCGTCGCCATCCGCGAGCGCGCGCTCGCCGCGCTCCATCGAGGATCGAGATGAGACGCTGGATCCTCCCCGTGCTCCTCCTCGTGGCGCTGATCGGCGTCTGGCAGGTCGCTGCGAGCACGGGCGCGCTCGCCGATCTGCTCGGACTCGAGCCGTTCGTCGTTCCCTCCCCCGCTGAAATCGCCTCCTCCCTTTGGGACTACCGATCGCTGCTGATCGAAAACGCCTGGGTCACCCTCAAGGAGATCCTGCTCGGCTTTCTGATCGGCCTCGTCGCGGGAGTGGGCTTCGCGGTCCTGATGCGTCTATCTACCACTCTGCGCCTGGCCTTCTATCCGCTGATGGTCGCCTCACAGGCGATCCCGATCCTCGTCCTGGCGCCGATTCTGCTCATCTGGTTCGGTTTCGGGATCGGTCCGAAGCTGGTGGTCGTGGCTTTGATCTGCTTCTTCCCGATCGCGGTCAACGCAACCGACGGCCTCCGCTCCGTGGATCCCGAAGCGACGAAGATGATGCGCACCCTCGATGCATCGCGCTGGCAGGTCTTGCGGCGGCTCGAAGCTCCCACCGCACTTCCCTTCGTCTTCAGCGGCGCCAGGATCGCCGCCACGTTCGCTCCGATCGCAGCGGTGTTCGGCGAGTGGGTCGGCGCCAACTCGGGTCTCGGCGTGCTCATACGCGAAGACAGCGCCAAGCTGGAGACGCCTCGGCTCTTCGCGGCGACGCTTGTGCTGACCGCGATCGCGCTCGCCCTCTACGGCCTGCTGGCACTCGCAGAGCGTCGCGTCGTCACTTGGCGATAGAAAGCAGGGGATGAAGCTCCTTCGCTCGTCGGCGATCGCCGCCGCTCTGATCGCACTCGCCCTCGGACTGGCCGCCTGCGGCGAGAAGAGCGAGGACGGCACGAGCACCGCGGCCGAGCCGCTCAGCCTGACGCTCGACTTCTACCCAAACCCCGACCACGCCGGCATCTACATGGCGGAGAAACTGGGCTACTTCGACGACGCCGGACTCGACGTCTCGATCCACACCCCCTCCGACCCGGCCGCGCCGATCAAGCTGCTCGCCGCCGGTCGCACGGACCTGGCGATCTCCTACGAGCCCGAGGTGCTGCTGGCGTACGAGGCGGGACTCGACGTCATCGCCGTCGGCGCGATCGTCAACCAACCCCTGACCTCGCTGTTCTGGCTGAAGAAATCGGGAATCGGCGGCATCGACGACCTGCGCGGCAAGACGATCGCCACCGCCGGCATCCCCTACCAGGAGGCCTACCTGGAGACGATCCTCGCCCGCGCCAAACTGACCCCCGCCGACGTCGACACCGTCAACGTCGGCTACGGGCTGCTGCCGGCACTGGTCGGCGGTCGCGCACAGGCGATGCTGGGTGGCTTCATCAACGTCGAGGGCGTCGACCTGAGCCTGCGCGGCAAAGACCCGGTGGTCACCCCGGTCGACCAGCTCGGCGTACCGACCTACGACGAGCTCGTCCTGGTTGCCAATCGCGGGCGGCTCGAAGACGACCCCGAGGCGATCCGCCTCTTCCTCGCCGCTCTGGCCCGCGGCACGGCCGCCGCCGTCAAGAGCCCCGACGCGACGACCGAGGCCCTGCTCGCCGCCAACCCCGACCTCGATCCGAAGCTGACCCGGGCCGAGGTCGACGCGACCCTGCCGCTGCTCTCCGAGCGCGGCACGATGGACACGGCCAGGTGGAAGGCGTTCATCGCCTGGATGCAGGGGGAAGGATTACTCTCCTCGCGGCCATCGACCGCGGACGTGCTCAGCAACGTCTACCTAGCGGGCCAGATCCCCGATTAGGTCGAAGGCCCCCTCGCGCAACAAGTCTGTGACCTTCTGCGGCGCGAGCGGTCGTGAGAAGAGGTGGCCTTGGGCGAAGTCGCAGCCGAGGCGGCGCAGCTCGGAGAGCTGCGCCTCGTTCTCGACCCCCTCAGCGATCGCGTCGAGCGAGAGCGCGCGGGCCATCCCGATCACCGCCTCGACGATCGCCGTGCGCTCCTGTTCCAGCCCCAAGCCCTCGACGAAGGAACGGTCGATCTTCAGCGCGTCGAAGGGAAAGCGGTTGAGGTAGGCGAGCGAGGAGTAGCCGGTGCCGAAGTCGTCGAGGACGAGGCGGACGCCGATCTCGCTCAACGCTTCCAGCGTCGCGGTGGCGCTGGCCGACTCTTCGACCAGGACGCTCTCGGTCACCTCCAACCTCAGGTTGACCGGGTCGAGGCCGGTGCGGGCGAGGATCTCGCGCACCGAGTCGGCGAGGTCGCGGTGTGCCACCTGGCGCGCCGAGAGGTTGACGCATACGTCAAGCGGTCGCTCGTCGGGGCGCAGCTCGTGCCAGCCGAGCGCCTGGCGGCTGGCGGTCTCCTGCACCCAGCGGCCGATCGGCTCGATCAGGCCGCTGTCCTCGGCGATCGAGACGAACTCGCCGGGGTCGAGCAGGCCGCGCTTGGGATGGTTCCAGCGCACCAGCGCCTCGAGACCGACGATCTCGCCGCTGCCCAGCGCGATCACCGGCTGGTAGTGCAGCTCGAGCTCCTTGCGGTCGAGCGCGTGGCGCAGCTCGCGCTCGGTTTCGAGGCGGCGGGCAGCGCGTGCCCGCATCTCGGCGTCGAAGACCTCACAGCGTCCCCGCCCCCGTTCCTTCGCCCTGTACATCGCCGCGTCGGCGTCGCGGATCAGGAGCTCGGCGTCGGCCGGCTCGCGACCTGTCGGCCGGGCGATGGCGATGCCGATGCTGGCGGTGACGAAGTGATCGGCGCCGCCCATCGGGTAGGGCTCCGAGAAGGCGCTCGCCACGCGGTCGGCGATCGCCACCGCCTCGTCCTCGTCGGTGAGGCGATCGACGAGGATGCCGAACTCGTCGCCGCCGAAGCGGGCGACGATGTCGCCGGGGCGCAGATGTGCGCGCAGGCGGGGGGCGACGGCCCGCAGCAGGTCGTCGCCGGCGTGGTGGCCGATGCTGTCGTTGATCAGCTTGAAGTGGTCGAGGTCGAGGAAGAGGATGCCGACCGGCGAGCCGGAGGCGATGCTGCGACGCAGTGCGTCGCGCAGCGAGTCGACGAAGCTCAGCCGGTTGGGCAGGCCGGTGAGCGAGTCGTGCAACACCCGGTGGCGCAGCGCCTCGTCGGCGCTGTGGCGCTCCAGCGCATCGGCGAGCACGTTGGCGCAGGCGGCGGTGAAGTGGACGTCGGCCGGCGTCCACTTGCTCGGCTCGGTGGAGTGGATGTCGAGCACGCCGTAGGGACGCTCCTTGCCGGCGATCGGCACGGCGAGGCTGCTGCGCACGCCAAGCACCCGCAGCGCCGGGGGCATCGAGAAGCGCCGCTCGCTCGACCAGTCGTCGACGATTACGTGCAGGCCCGACTCCAGCGA
>JBAREU010000258.1:0-5411 GCA_049796515.1 Solirubrobacterales bacterium | reverse complement strand
ATATGGACCCCTGAGCGACGGCACGTCAGGTCCGTCGAGTGACGGTGGGGCCAGATCTGCGAATAGATCTCGGAGGCTGCGACGGAGCCGGGCGAGGTGAGCGTCGAGCTCTGTCGGGCGCCCATCGACGACCAGCAGGGTCTCGAAGACTCCCAGCTGCGGGTCGGGCCGCGGGCGGTCGTGCACGACGGCCATTGTGGCAACCTCGGGGGCCGGTTGAAGACGCTGCTGATCGACAACTACGACTCCTTCACCTACAACCTCTTCCAGCTTCTGGCGGAGGCGAACCGCGAGGAGCCGCTCGTCGTCCGCAACGACGAGGCGAGCTGGGGGGAGCTGGCAGCGCTCGGCTTCGACAATGTCGTCATCTCGCCAGGGCCGGGAAGGCCCGAGCGGGTCGAGGACTTCGGCGTCTGTGCGGAGGCGATCCGCAACTGCACCAGGCCGTTGCTCGGCGTATGCCTCGGGCATCAGGGTCTGGGACTCGCTGGCGGTGCGGCGGTCGTGCCCGCCCCCGAGCCGGTTCACGGCCGCCTCAGCGCAATCCTCCACGACGACTCGCCGCTCTTCGCCGGCATCCCGCGGGAGTTTCAGGCCGTCCGCTACCACTCGCTCTGCGTTGAGCAGCCGCTGCCGGATGAGCTGCGGGGGATTGCTTGGACAAGCGATGGCGTGCTGATGGCGGTCGAGCACCAGGAGCGGCCGCTCTGGGGCGTCCAGTTCCACCCGGAGAGCATTTGCACCGAACATGGTCGTCGCCTGCTCGCCAACTTCCGTGACCTCAGTGAGGGGTTCCTGGGAGGTGCTTCAGGTGCGTCGCGAGGGGGGCGACGGGGACACCCTCGCCCGGACAAGTGCCGGTCTGGTGAGACCGGCACTTTGAGTATCCGCCCGTTCGAGGGTGTCCCCGTCGCCCCTTCACGGGAGCTGCGGCTCGTCTTGAAGCGGTTCGAGATGCTCGTTGACCCCGAGCAGGTATTCGTCGCGCTATACCGAGAGAGCGAGAATGCCTTCTGGCTTGATAGCAGCAGGGTTGACGGAGGGGCCCGTTTTTCCTTCATGGGCGACGACGGCGGGTCCCTAGGAGCGGCCGTCCGCTATGACATCAGCTCGGGGGAAGTGCGGGTCGAGCGCGCTGATCGGATTGAGCTGCGTCAGGAATCGATCTTCGAATACCTCGCTGCCGAGATGCAGCGCCTGCGCTTGCCCGACGCGGGCTTGCCCTTCGAGTTCGAGTGTGGCTTCGCGGGCTGGTTTGGCTACGAGCTGAAGGCCGATTGTGGGGGGGAAGCCGCCCACACGTCACCGCTGCCCGACGCCGCCTTCGTCTTCGCTGGTCGGATGATCGCCTTTGACCACGTCGAGCGGCACACCTACTTGCTCTGTCTCGCTGAGCCCGGGGGTGAGGCTGAGGCGGAGGTCTGGATCGAGGAGACCGCCGAGCGCCTGACTGCGCTGTCGCCGTCGGTGGAACCGGTCTCGATCGAGGCGCCTGAAGCCGATCCGGTCGAGTTCAGCCTCTCTCGGCCGCGTGAGCGCTACCTGGAGGAGATCGACGAGTGCAAGCGGCTACTTGCCGAGGGCGAGACCTATGAGGTCTGCCTGACGAACAGGGTCGTGGCCGACGCCGGCACCGATCCGCTCGCTCTCTACCTGGCCCTGCGCCGGGTCAACCCTGCGCCGTTCTCCTCCTTCGTGCGCTTCGGCGAGGTCGCTGTGCTCAGCTCCTCGCCTGAGCGGTTCCTGCGAGTCGGCCGCGACCGCTGGGTCGAGGCGAAGCCGATCAAGGGCACAAGCAGGCGCGGCTCGACGCCGGCCGAAGACGTGCGCCTCGCTGAGCGGCTGCGGGGCGACGAGAAGAACCGGGCCGAGAACCTGATGATCGCCGACCTGTTGCGCAATGACCTCGGCGCCGTCTGCGAGGTTGGCACGGTGCACGTGCCCGACCTGATGCAGGTCGAGAGCTACGAGACGGTGCACCAGCTCGTCACCACCGTGCGCGGGTTGCTGCGCGAGGAGCTGAGCGCGCCGCAGTGCATCCGCGCCTGCTTCCCGCCTGGCTCGATGACCGGCGCGCCGAAGCTGCGGACGATGCGGATCATCGACGAGCTGGAGGGGGAGGCCCGGGGTGTTTACTCGGGAGCGATCGGCTACCTCGGCCTCGGCGGCGGCTGCGACCTCAGCGTCGCGATCAGGACGATCGTGGTCGACGCGGACGCGGCCACGATCGGCGCCGGCGGGGCGATCGTGATGCAGTCCGATCCGGACGAGGAGTACGAGGAGATGCTGTTGAAGGCGAGCGCGCCGATGCGGGCGATCGATCCGGGAGCTATAGCCGGACTAGGTTCGCCGTCTCGATCTTCCGCGTGACACCGCGGAAGTCGATCGTCAGCGGCGCCGTGGCGACGACCTCGGCGTAGTCGATTCCCGGGTGGGCGGTGATGATCGCGGCGAGATCGGCGGAGCGCAGACCCTCATCGAGATCTACTGAGCGCAGGCCGAACTCGGGGAGCTCGGGTGCGAAGCGGTCGTGGAAGGAGACCCCGGCGCCAAGCTCGCGCAGCATCCCGACGATCTCCAGCGCCGGCGACTCGCGCGTGTCGCCCACGCCGGCCTTGTAGCTAACGCCGAGCAGCAGGATGCGCGAGCCCTTGACCGGCTTTTCGGCCTCGTTCAGGGCCCTCGCGATGCGGTCCACGCAGTAGGCGGGCTGGGCGCGGTTGATCTTGCCGGCGAGCTCGATGAACTCGGGGTAGAAGTCGTGCTCGCGCGCCTTGAAGGCGAGGTAGAAGGGGTCTACCGGGAGGCAGTGGCCGCCCATCCCCGGGCCGGGATCGAAGCGCATGAAGCCGAAGGGCTTGGTGGCGGCGGCCTCGATCACCTCCCAGACGTCGATCCCGAGCCGGTCGCAGAGCTGGGAAAGCTCGTTGACCAGGGCGATGTTGACCGAGCGGAAGATGTTCTCCAGCAGCTTCGCCAGCTCCGCCGCCTCCGGCGTCGAGAGGACGATGACCTCTTCGCAGATCAGCTCGTAGAGCTCGCGGGCTCGCTCGGCGCAGGCAGGCGTCACCCCGCCGACCAGCTTCGGCGTCGTGCGCACGGTGTAGTCGGTGCGGCCGGGGTCGATCCGCTCGGGTGAGAAGGCAAGGTGGAAGTCGCTGCCGGCGGAGAGTCCCGACCGTTCGAGGATCGGAGCCAATCGCTCGCGCGTAGTGCCCGGGTAGGTGGTCGACTCCAGCACGACCAGCTGGCCCCGCTCGAGCACCTCGGCGAGCCCCGCGCCCGCTCCGGTCAGGTAGGTGAGGTCGGGTTCACGCGAGCCGGTGAGCGGCGTCGGCACGCAGACCACCACGGCCTCGCAGGACGAGAGCTCGGCGTACTCGCCGCTGGCTCGTATGCGCTCCGTTAGCGGTGCCAGCACCGCGTCGGGGATGTCCTCGATGTAGCTGCGCCCCGCGTTAAGCGCCTCGACCTTGGTCGGGTCGGCGTCGATGCCGACCACCTCCTGGCCCGCTTCGGCGAAGGAGACGGCCAGGGGGAGGCCGACGTAGCCGAGCCCGATGACCCCGATCTTCATCCGCGGCAGTGTAGGTCGTCGCGGCGGACTAGACAGGCTCTAGAAGCCTTTTTTGCCGAACGGCGGCTGGCGGAAGTCCTTCACCGGTTGCATCGAGAAGGGCACGGAGGCGTCGCCGTTGATGACAGCACGTGCCTTGCCATGGCGGTTGGCGCCGTAGCTGTTGTCAATCGTGCCCTGGAAGATCCCGAAGGCGTTGGCGCTGGCGACGGCGACCTTGCGCCATTTGCCGCCTTTGAGGATCTGGATTTCGACATTGCCCGGTTCGCTGGTCGGCGTCCGCCCCCAGAAGGTGAGGCCCGATTTGCGCGGGTAGGCGACGAAGGGGAAGCGGAAGACGTAGAAGACCTGCTTGGGCACGCTTTCCTCCGGCGTCGCGCCGCGGTAGAAGAGGCCCGACTCGAGCGTGTCGCTGTAGGGCAGGTTCGGGTTGCGCTGGCTGTCTTCGAGGCTGAACCAGAAGAATTTGCTCAGGCCCGCGCTCCAGGAGCGGTAGATCGCCTCGGCCGTCCAGCGGCTGAGGATCTTCATCGGCAGCCCACCGGGGTCCGGCGGCTTGGAGTCCCAGGAGAACTCGGTGCTCCAGAGTTCGATGCGTGGGAGCTCGCCAGTGATGCGCCCGGCACGGTCAGCTGCGGTGAGCAGCGTCTGCAGCTTTTGCAGATCGCCGAGCTGGACGTCGTTGACGTTGCCTTTGTGGGTCGGGCCACCGGTGGTGTAGGGGTGGATGTCGAAGATGTCGAAGCGCACGCCGCCGCCGCAGTTCCCCTTGGTCGGCTTCGGTTTCTTCGTACCGGTCATGCAGAGGAGCATGCGGGTGAAGCGCATCGGGCCGATCGTCCATTTCGGGATCGCGATCGGGCCGAGTCCCCCTGCGATCACGAGGTTCGCCGGTTCGACCGCGTTGACCGCGTCGTAGAAGGCGTTGTTCAGGCTGCGGTAGAGGTCGGGCGAGAGCGGCTTGCCGGCGGTGTTGAACTGCGGCAGGAAGAAGAGGCTCAGGTTGGCCTCGTTCACCGCCTGCCAGTAGACGACCTGGGGTAGCCCTTCGAAGCGGCCGTTGTAGCGCTTTGCGGCAGCGGTGGCGAAGGCGGCGAGGGCGGCCGGGTCGGGGTCGCAGACGGCGTCGTTGAAGCCCTCCGGCGGTGCGTGGCAGCGCTGTGCCCAGGACGGGGCGTGGTCGATCAGGAGCACCGGCGTCAGCCCCGCCGCGACCGCTTCGGTCAGGCCGCGGTCGAGGTGTTCCCAGTCGTAGTTCGGGTCGGCTGGGTCCGCGGGGTTCCACTGACTCGGCTTTTCGTCGGGAGCTATCCCCGGCCAGTAGGCGGAGATCCGCACGAAGCGGGCACCGGTTTCATGGGTCCGTTTGAAGATCGTCGGCGAGTAGGTGTAGATGCCCGAGAGGCCGGTGGCCAGCGGCTGGGCCCCGGCTCGGGCGGGCTGGCCGGCGCTCAGGAGGAGAGCAGCGCAGGCGAAGATCGCCGCCAGCGCCCCGCGGGCAACCGCATGCCTCGATGCTCCGATTCCCGCCATGCTCATCGCCGCAACGGCTCAGGCCGTCGAGCTCTTCCGTTTCCGCGTCAGATAGATGAAGGACCACACGATCGCGCCGAGGAACGCCAGGGGCAGCAGCGCTCCCGTCCCGCCCCCCGGCGACGTGCCAAGCGCTTGACCGGCGACCTCGCCCAGGCCGGAAGATCCCTCGGGCTGGACGGGCGGGGGGGAGGCCTTGGTCGGCGGTAGCACCTCGGCACGCGGCCCGTTCGGTTGGGCGGATCCATCCGCCGGCGGCTTCCCACCCTTGGCCCCCGTCGAGTGGGGCTCGGTCGTGGTC
>JBAREU010000257.1:0-2202 GCA_049796515.1 Solirubrobacterales bacterium | reverse complement strand
GAATCTCCGCAATCTGGACGGCGTTGAGAGCCGCGCCTTTGCGCAAATTGTCTGCCACGACCCAGATGTTGAGACCATTAGTCACCGAATCGTCCTCGCGAATTCGCCCGACGTAGGTGGCATCCTTGCCAGTGGCCTCGATGGGCGTGGGGTAAACGTTATTCTCCGGCTCATCGGCAACAATGACTCCGGGGGCTTCGCGCAAGATGGCTTTGACATCTGCGGCGGTGAGTTTTTTTTCCGTCTCGATATTGACGGACTCCGAGTGGCTGCAAAAAACCGGAACACGAACAGTGGTCGCAGTGACGCGCAATGAGGGTTCGCCAAAAATCTTGCGCGTCTCGTTGATCATCTTCAACTCTTCTTTGGTGTAACCTCCATCCACAAAGGCGTCGATATGGGGAATACAATTGAAGGCAATCTGGTGTGGAAACTTCTCCATCTCCAGTTCCTGCCCGTTATAAAGGGCGGTGACTTGCTGGCTCAGTTCCTCCATCGCCTTGCGGCCGGCCCCGGAAACCGACTGATATGTCGACACCACGACCCGCTTGATGCGCGCCGCATCGTGAATCGGCTTTAGCGCCACGACCATCTGGATGGTCGAGCAATTTGGATTGGCAACAATGCCGCGATTTTTGTAGTGTGCGATTTCCTTCGTGTTGACTTCCGGCACCACCAACGGGATGTCAGGTTCCATACGGAAAGAAGCCGTGTTATCGACGACGACTGCACCGGCATTTACCGCTATGGGAGCGAACTTGGCGCTCACCTTGCCGCCGGCGGAGAAAAGTCCGATGTCGATTCCGTTGAAAGAATCCTCGGCAAGGATGTCCACCCGGATCTGTTTCCCGTGGAACGGCAGGAACTGTCCGGCCGATCTCTCGGAGGCCAAGAGACGCAGTTCGCCCACCGGAAATTCACGATCCTCAAGCACCTCTCGCATCTGCTCGCCCACGGCGCCGGTGGCGCCGACAACGGCAACATTGTATTTTTCTTTTTTCAATGACTTATCCCTTCAACGCCTCAATCTTTTCTCGCACCAGCCTTCCCATCTCCTTGCACCCCACAGGCCGGCAATCTTTCTCTTGAATATCAAGCGTGCGGTAGCCGCCGTTTAAAACAGCTTCCACTGCGCGCTCGATCCTGTCCGCCGCTTCAGTCTGATCCAGCGAATGGCGCAACAGCATCGCAACCGTCAGAATCGTCGCCAGCGGATTGGCCTTGTCCTGGCCTGCGATGTCCGGCGCGGTGCCATGAACCGGCTCATACATCCCGACTTTTCCGCCCAGGCTGGCCGAAGGCAGCATGCCGATGGAGCCCGTCAACATCGCCGCTTCGTCGCTTAAAATATCTCCGAACATATTCGTCGTTACCATCACATCGAACTGCTTTGGGTCGCGAATCAACTGCATCGCACAGTTGTCGACGAGTACATGTTCGAGCTGGATATCCTCGTAGCTTTTCTCCTTGTGCACCCGGGTCACAACTTTGCGCCAAAGCTCCGTAACTTCGAGCACATTGGCCTTGTCCACCGACGTGACTTTACGACGCCGCTTGCGCGCGGCTTCGAACGCGACAACCGCGATACGTTCGATCTCCGGCGTGGTGTAAACTTCAGTATTCACCCCCCGCTCCGTTCCGTCGGGCAGCTTTGTCACGCCCTTGGGTTGGCCGAAATAGATTCCCCCGGTGAGCTCACGCACGACAAGAAGATCGGTTCCTTCCACGACCTCTTTCTTCAAGGTGGAAGCCGACGCCAAAGCCGAGAACAACTTCACGGGACGTAAATTGGCGAACAGTCCAAGCTCTTGGCGCAAGGCGAGGAGCGCCCGCTCGGGCCGGATGGAATAATCCAACCCGTCCCACTTCGGCCCTCCCATGGCGCCAAGCAGCACCGCGTTACTCTCTTTCGCAAGCTTCAAAACGGAATCCGTGAGCGGCTTGCCATGGGCGTCGATAGACGCGCCTCCCACCACACCTTCTTCCAACTCAACGCTGAACCCATGCAGCTTTGCCGCTTGGTTCAGAACCTGTGTCCCTTCTCGCATCACCTCGGGTCCGATTCCGTCGCCCGGTAGAACTGCAATTTTATAGCTCATGGCCCCTCTCTCTCCACCAACTGCCGATAATGTTTCCGCCCCTCCAATTTATTGAGCGCGTTGATGTACGCCAGCGCGCTGGCCATGATGATGTCCGTATGCG
>JBAREU010000256.1:0-4927 GCA_049796515.1 Solirubrobacterales bacterium | reverse complement strand
GCGGTCGCCACCGTTGCGCCGCGGGCCACCGTCGCCGGAGCCGACCGCTGCCAGCTCCTCAGGCGATTTGCCGGCTACCGATGGGTCGTCGGAGAGGCGCAGGCCAATGCGGCCGCGCTCGCGGTCGACCTCGACCACGGTGACGTCGATGACGTCGCCCGAGCTGAGCACGTCGTCGACCGAGTCGACCCTCTCCCCCGGTTTCACGTTGGAGATGTGGAGCAAGCCGTCGGTGCCCTTGACCAGCTCGACGAAGGCGCCGAAGGTGGTCGTCTTGACGACTTTGGCGGCGTTGTAGCGGTCGCCGATCTCGGCCTCCTTGGTCATCGACTCGATCCGCGCCACGCAGGCTTCAACCAGTTCGCCGGTCGGCGCGTAGATCCGGATCGTGCCGTCGTCCTCGACGTCGATTTCGGCTTCGAACTCCTCGCAGAGAGCGCGAATCGTTTCGCCGCCTTTGCCGATCACGGCGCCGATCTTCTCCTGGTCGATCTTGATCGCTTCGATCCGCGGGGCGTGCTGGGAGAGCATCTCGCGCGGGCCGTCGATCGCCTCGGCCATCTTGCCGAGGATGAACTGGCGACCCTCGTTGGCCTGGGCGAGCGCGTCACGCAGGATGTCGAAGGTGACGCCGGTGATCTTGATGTCCATCTGCAGGGCGGTGATCCCGTCGGCGGTGCCGGCAACCTTGAAGTCCATGTCGCCGAGGTGGTCCTCGACGCCGGCGATGTCGGTGAGGACGACGTAGTCGTCGCCCTCCTTGATCAGCCCCATCGCGACGCCGGCAACCGGCGCCGAGACCGGCACCCCGGCCGCCTGCAGCGCCATCGAGGAGGCGCAAACCGAACCCATCGAGGAGGAGCCGTTGGACTCCAGCGTCTCCGAGACGACCCGCAGCACGTAGGGAAAGCTCTCTTCGTCGGGGATCGACGCCGCCAGCGCCCGCTCAGCGAGCGCGCCGTGGCCGATGTCGCGGCGCTTCGGGCCGCGCATGAAGCCCGCCTCCCCGACCGAGAAGGGCGGGAAGTTGTAGTGGTGCCAGAAGCGTTTCGTCGTCTGCAGGCCCAGCGTGTCGAGGCGCATGTCCATCCGGGTGGTGCCGAGCGCTACGTTGGAGAGGATCTGCGTCTCGCCGCGGGTGAAGAGCGCCGAGCCGTGCACGCGCGGGGAGATGTCGACCTCGCACTCGATCGGCCGGATCTCGTCCTGGGCGCGGCCATCGGGCCGCTTCTTGTCGATCGCGATCCGCTTGCGGATCACTTCCTTCTCCAGCTTCGAGTAGGCGGCGGAGACCTCCGCCTTGCGCTCGGCATCGCCCTCCTCGTCGGCGGGGGCGTATTTCTCGACCACCGCCTCCTTGACCGCGTCGCAGGCATCCTGACGCTCGAGCTTGCCCTGGATCGAGGTCGCCTCGTCGATTTGAGTGCCGTGCGATGAGCGGATCTGCTCGATCAGGTCCGAATCGACCTCCTCAACCTCAACCTCGACCTTCTCCTTGCCGGCCTTCTCGGCCAGCTCCTGCATCGTCGCGCAGAGCTTCTTGATCTCGCTGTGGGCAATGTCGAGCGCGTCGAGGATCTCGGCCTCGCTGACGCCCTTGGCGCCGGCCTCGACCATCAGGATCGCCTCGTCGGTGCCGGCGACGATCAGGTCCAGCTCCAGCTCCTCGAGCGTCTCCTCGGGCGGGTTGACGACGAAGTCGCCCTCGAGTTTGCCGATCCGCACCGCGCCGACGTGGGCGGCGACGGGAACCGGCGAGATCGCCAGCGCCGCGGAAGCACCGTTCATCGCGAGGATGTCGTAGGGGTGGACGTGGTCCACGGAAAGGGGGGTTGCGACGAGCTGGGTCTCGTAGTGCCAGCCCTTGGGGAAGAGCGGCCGGATCGGCCGGTCGATCATGCGCGCCGTCAGCGTCGCCTTCTCGCTGGATTTGCCCTCTCGGCGGAAGAACGAGCCGGGGATCTTGCCCGCGGCGTACATCCGCTCCTCGATGTCGACGGTGAGGGGCAGGAAATCCACGTCGCGCAGGTTGCCCATCGTCGCCGTACAGAGGACCATCGTGTCCCCGGATTGGACGACGACCGCGCCGCTCGCCTGCCTGGCCAGCTTGCCCGTCTCGAATGAGATCTGATCCTCGCCGACCTCCGCCGAAACGCGGCTAACTTCAAACATGCTCATTTAGTTGTCCTACCTCCGGCCACCCGGATGGCGGCCATTTGCATTCAGAACTCTCGTTCTCTGTCACCGGAGAGAGTACAGACGCAGCGGCGTGCCGTGACTTATGCGTCCTTATGGGTGCCTAAGTGACGGCACGTCCGAAGAGGGCCGGGGTGGCGGTTACGCCGGCGCGGATACCGGACTCGAAATCGCGGCGGACGCGGGCGGCCACGGCGTCCGCGCGCCGGTCTGCCTCGAAGCGCTCGAGGTCGAGGCCAAGGGTCTCGGCGCGCTCCCATAGATGAGGGTCGTCGACGCGGCCTCGGTCCTCGTAGAGCGAGTCGACCATCTCGAAGAAACGGCCCTGCATCCCCGCGGCCTCGGCGGCGGCGTGCAGCGCCGGCGCGCGAGGATGCTTGCTGGTGACGGGGAAATGGCGGAAGACGAGCCTGACGGGCCGCTCGCGAATCTCGGTCCAAGCGGCGGCGCAGTGCGGACAGGCGAGGTCGGCGTAGACGATCAGCAGCTCCCCCGCACCGCGTAGGTGGTCGTCGGGGCCCGGTGGCGGGACCGCGGCGCTGGTCAGCTCGCCGGTCAGGCCTCGACCGACGCCAGCGCGTCGAAGATCAGGTTGGCGCCGGGGATCTCGAGCGGGGTCGGCGACTCATGCACCCACTCGACCGTACCCTCCTCGTCGATCAAGACGAGCGAGCGGTTGGCATGGCCGACCCTCTCGATGTAGGCGCCGTAGGCGCGGGCGACCTCGCCCTTGGGCTCGAAGTCGGCGAGCAGCCGGGTGTCGATCCCCAGCTTCTCCTGGAAGGCCTTGTGGGCGAAGCCGTGGTCGACGCTGATCCCGACCAGCTCGACGCCCTTCTCGGCGATCTGCGGCTTGACCTCTTGGTAGATCGAGAGCTGGTCGGCGCAGACCGGGCTGAAGTCCATTGGGTAGAAAACCAGCATCACCTTGCGGCCGCGGTAGTCGGAGAGCGAGACCTTCTTGCCATCCTGGTCGCGCAGGGTGAAGTCGGGGGCGGGTTCCCCCGCGGCGATCATCGCCGCAGGCCGAGCTCGGCGACGAGCGCGCGGTAGCGCTCGAGGTCGGTGCGCTCCAGATAGCGCAGCATGCGGCGGCGCTTGCCGACCAACATCAAGAGTCCGCGCCGCGAGTGATGGTCTTTGGCGTGCGTGCGCAGGTGCTCGGTGAGCTCGTTGATCCGCTCGGTGAGCAGCGCGACCTGGACCTCGGCGGAGCCGGTATCGCCGTCGGCGCGGCTGAATTTGCCGATCAGCTCGGTCTTCTTCTCCTTAGTCAGGCTCATGATGCGTCGGTGAAGCTAGCACAGACCCGCTTGGCGTCCTCGACGTCGATCCGCATCTGGGCGATCAGCTCCTCGACGTTGGGAAAGCGCTTCTCGCCGCGCAGTCGCTCGACGAAGGCGACGCGCAGCGTGGCCCCGTAGAGATCTTCCTCGCGATCGATCAGATAGGTCTCGATCAGCACCCCACGGCCGCTCTCGAAGGTCGGCCGCACGCCGACGTTGACCGCAGCCGGAACGCCGTTGGCGAAGGCGGCGAAGACGCCGTGGCCGGGAATCGCCAGGCGGTCGTCGGGGACGATGTTGGCGGTCGGGAAGCCGAGCTCGCGGCCACGCTGATCGCCCTCGACAATCGTGCCCTCGACCATGAAGGGAGCGCCGAGGCAGTGTCGCGCGCCCTCCATGTCCCCGGCGGCGATCAGCGCCCGGATTCTGGTCGAGGAGACGGTCTCACCGTCGACCTCGACCAAGGGCACGACCCGGGTCTCGAACTCGCTGCGGGCGGCGAGCATCGCCGGATCCCCTTTGGCTTTGGCACCGAAGCGGAAGTTCTCCCCGACCGAGACCCACTCCGCGCCCAGCCGCTCGATCAGGACTCGCTCGACGAAGTCCTCGGCGGAGCGCTTGGCGAACTCGGCGTCGAAGGGGATCACGACCAGCTCGCGCACGCCGAGGCCCTCGATCACGTCGCGCTTCACCTCAAAGGGCATGATCAGCTTCGGCAGCGCGGCGGGGTGGATTACCTCGAGCGGGTGCGGGTCGAAGGTGAGCACGGTGTCGGCACCCTCGATCACCGCCTGGTGGCCACGATGAACACCGTCAAAGGTGCCGATCGCGACGCGACGCGGGCGCGGCTCGGCGTCGGGCAGCCTGGTGACCTCGATGTTCGCCATTACCTCATCGCCTCCGCCGCGGCTGGGATCAGCTCGCCGACCCGCTCGACCGAGATCTCCTCACCGGCGTCCTCGACCCGGAAGGGGCCGATCGCGGTGCGGCGCAGCTCGGCGCAGTAGGCGTCGCCGAGCGTCTCGATCAGGGTGCGGACGTAGGTGCCGCTTGAGCACTCGATCTCATAGCGGGCGGTCTCGGCGTCGTGGTCGAGCAACTCGGCCCGGTGGATCTCGACGTCGCGCGGCGGGGTGGCCACTGTCTCGCCGCGGTGCGCCTTGCGGTAGAGGCGCTCGCCGCCGACCCGCACCGCCGAGGTCATCGGCACCCGCTGGCGCACGGTGCCGGTCGGCAGTGCGAGCGAGCCGGGAATCCGCCCGGTCTCGGTCAGCTCGCCTTCGGAGTCGCCGCTGCTCGAGCGCCAACCGAGCCGCGCGGTTGCCAGGTAGGTCTTCGGCAGGTCAGTGAGGAATCGCTGCAGCCGGGTCGCGCCGTCGAGCAAAACCAGCAGCAGGCCGGTGGCGAAGGGATCGAGCGTGCCGGCGTGCCCCGCCTTGCAGCCC
>JBAREU010000255.1:0-2278 GCA_049796515.1 Solirubrobacterales bacterium | reverse complement strand
CCTCGAGGGTGGCGACGACGGCGTCGAGCAGCTCCGCGCCGGGCTCATCGCCCGAGGGCTCGATCGCGCCGATCGCGCCAAGCCGAGCCCGCATCTCCGGTGCCCCCTCGCGCAGCTCCTCGCGGCGGCCCTCGAAGGCGTCGACGACGGCTTCCATCACCATGCGGAAGCTCGGCATCCCGCGGCCCTCGTCGGGCGGGAAGTAAGTGCCGCCGTAGAAGGGCACCCCGTCCGGGTCGCAGAAGACCGTCATCGGCCAGCCGCCTTGGCCGCTGATCGCCTGCACCGCCTCCATGTAGAGGGCGTCGACGTCGGGCCGCTCCTCGCGATCGACCTTGACGCTGACGAAATGCTCGTTCATGTAGGCGGCGGTCTCGGCGTCCTCGAAGGACTCGCGCTCCATCACGTGGCACCAGTGGCAGGCGGAGTAGCCGACCGAGAGCAGGATCGGACGGTCGAGCTGGCGCGCCAGCGCCAGCGCCTCGGGTCCCCACGGATACCACTCGACCGGGTTGTCGCGGTGCTGGAGCAGGTACGGACTGGTCTCCTGCGCCAAGCGATTCGCCATCTCTCCACACTACCCCCGGACCATCGAGGCCAACTATTGGGGGGCGGGAATCGACGAAAACTAGGACGCTGTCCTGAATATCTACACGTACCCAAAAAATCGCCGCCTCTGCGCGCCTATCTTTCGTCGGTGGCTGAGGAACGACTACCCGCTCAGAGCGAGCCGGCGATTGAGGCTGTGCTGAGGAAGCTCGAGGACGAGGATCGCGAGGTGGTCCTGGCGGCGCTGCGCCAAGCCGAGCGGACCGAGGCCGAGCTGCGCTACCTCGCCGACCACGATTCGCTGACCGGATTGCTCGACCGCCGCCGCTTTCGCTCCGAGCTCGACCAGTACGTCTCCTTCAGCGCCCGCTACGGCGGGCAGGGCGCGGTGATGATCGTCGACATCGACGGCCTCAAGGCGGTCAATGACACGCTCGGGCACCAGGCCGGCGACAACCTGATCCGCCAGGTCGCCGAGACGATGCGCGAACGCGTTCGCGCCACCGACATCGTCGCCCGCCTCTCCGGCGACGAGTTCGCGGTTCTGATGCCCCAGGCCGACACCGCCGGGGCACTGCAGCTCGGCGAAGACCTGCGCGCTCAGGTCGCCGAGGGCTACCCGGCCTCAGTGGCGGCGAGCGTCACGATCAGCGTCGGCATCACTATGTTCGGCGGCGGTCACGGCGGCTCGGAGGCGGTGCTGGCGGCGGCCGACCAGGCGATGTACAGGGCGAAGGAGGGTGGCCGCAACCAGATCGCGCTGTTCCGCGATCCGAGCGAGCCGCAGCGCGGGCCGAGGCGTCGCCAGACTACGGCGGCGCGAATCCGCGACGCGCTCACCGAGGATCGCCTCAGCCTCCACACCCAGCCGATCCGCAGCCTCGCCTCCGGCGGGATCGAGCGCTACGAGCTGCTTCTGAGGATGACAAACGAAGAGGGGGAGCTGCTTCCGGCCGCCTCCTTCATCGAGGCGGCGGAGCGCTCTGGCATGGTCCAGGAGCTCGACCGCTGGGTGGTCGCCCGCGCCCTCGAGCTGCTTGCCGAGCGCGAACTGAAAGGGGCGCCACTGTCGTTGCACGTCAATCTCTCCGGCGCCTCGCTGACCGACGTCTCGGTGCTCGACTTCATCGAACGACGCCTCGACGAAGGCGGCGTTGACCCCACCAGCTGCACCTTCGAGATCACCGAGACGGCGAACGTCCACGACTACGAGGCGGCCGGTGGCTTCGCCGACCGGCTCACCGACTTCGGCTGCCAGGTCGCGATCGACGACTACGGCGCCGGCTTCGGCCCCTTCCACTACCTCAAGCAGATCCCTTTCGACCTGATCAAGATCGATGGCTCGTTCATCCGCGACATGCCACGCAACGACGCCGACCAGCTCACCGTGCAGGCGATCGTCCAGATCGCCCGCGGCCTCGGCAAGACGACGATCGCCGAGTACGTCCAGGACGACCAAACGGCGGAGATGCTGCGCGACTACGGCGTCGACATGGCGCAGGGCTTCCACCTTGGCCGGCCGGTGGGCCTCGACGAGGCGTTCGCCGAGGCCGCCTAGCGGCCGTCCTTCAGCCGCGCAGCTCGGCCCGCTTGACCTTGCCGCTGGCGGTCTTCGGCAGTTCGCTGGCGAACTCGACGATGCGGGGGAACTTGTAGGGGGCGGTCTCGCGCTTGCAGTGCTCCTGCAGCTCGCGGGCCAGCTCCTCGCTCGGCTCGCGCTCGCGGGGGA
>JBAREU010000254.1:0-11240 GCA_049796515.1 Solirubrobacterales bacterium | reverse complement strand
CACCTCGACCGGCGAGCCACGCCGCTCGCCCAGCGCCGCGGCGAGCAGCTCGGCCCGGTCGCGCAGGTAGGGACCGACGACGATCGTCCGCGGCATCGCCGGCGAAGCGGAGTAGTACTGGCCGATGAACTCCTCGGCAACCTCGGCCGGCTCACGTTCGGCCTGGTTGTCGAGGTAGAAGCTCTGCCGCTCGGCGAGGATCCCGTCGCGTACCTGGAATACCTGGGCGTTGGCGTCGGCCCCCTCGGTCGCGACGCCGATCAGATCGGCGGTACCGACCGAGCCGCCGGCGATCCGCTGGCGCTCGAACAGCGATTGGATCGCCTTGAGCCGGTCGCGGTGGATCGCAGCGCGCTCGAACTCGCGCGCCGCGGCCGCACCCTCCATCTTCTCCTGCTCGTCGGCCTCGACCTGCCGGTAGCGGCCGGAAAGGAAGTCGACGATCGCGTCGATGTTGCGCCGGTACTCCTCCTTGCTGATGTAGTCGACACAGGGTGCCCCGCAGCGCTTGATGTAGTAGTCGAGGCAGGGGCTACCCGAGCGGCGGCCCGGCTGCGCCCCCTCGCAGGTGCGGAACTGGAAGAGCTTGCCGAGCAGGTCGAGCGTCTCCCGCACCCGCTTGGCGCTGGAGAACGGCCCGAAGTAGGCGCGGCCCGAGCGGTGCTTCTCGCGGGTGAAGTAGACGCGCGGGTAGTCCTCGTCGAGGCTGACGCAGACATAGGGGTAGGACTTGTCGTCGCGCAGGCGGATGTTGAAGCGCGGCCGGTGGCGCTTGATGAAGCTCTGCTCGGCGAGCAGCGCCTCCGCCTCGGTCGCGGTAACGAGCACGTCGATGCCCTTGACCCGCGAGGTCAGCCGCGTCTCGCCGCCGGAGAAGTGCGAGGCGACGCGTTTGCGGACCGAGCGCGCCTTGCCGACGTAGAGCAGCTCGTCGTCGTCGCCGTGGAAGAGGTAGACACCGGGCGCGTCGGGCAGCTCGCGGCGACGGCGCGCGAGGCGCTCGGCGCGCGAGGTCTCTCTATCGCTTTCGCTCATCTGGCCAAAGGGTAGGCTCCTGGCCAGTTGGCCAAACGGAAGCCGAACACGGAGAGAGCGAGATGACGACGGAGACCATTACCCCACCCGAGCTGAACACCCTCCAGATCGAGGTTGACGGCGAGATCGGCACGATGACCCTCGAACGGCCCGACGCCTTCAACGCGATGAGCCCCGAGATGATCCTCGACCTGGGGACGGCCTTCGCCTGGCTCGCCGACCAGGCGCCGCTGCGGGCGCTGATCCTCACCGGCGCCGGCCCTGCCTTCTGCGCCGGCGGCGACGTGAACACGTTCAAAGCCGGTGCCGAAGATGACTCGATCGACCTGCCGGCGCAGGTGCGGCGCGGCGCCGAGGCGCTGCACACCGCGATCGTCGACCTGCGTCGCATCCCCTACCCGGTGATCGCCGCCGTCAATGGAGCCGCCGCCGGGGCCGGCTTCTCGCTGGCGCTCGCCTGCGACATCCGGATCGCCTCCGAAGACGCCTTCCTCGCCTGCGCATACGGGCGGATCGGCGCCTCGCCCGACGGCGGCATGACCTACTTCCTGCCGCGCGTCGTCGGCCCGAGCCGGGCTCTGGAGCTGCTGCTCGAGGACCCCAACATCAAGGCCGAGCGGGCGCTCGAAGAGGGACTCGTCTCCGCCGTGGTGCCGGCCGGCGAGCTAATCGACGCCGCCCGGGAGAAGGCCGAGAAGCTCTCCAAACGCGCGCCCTACTACGTGAAGATGGCCAAACACCTCTGCGGCGTGAGCATCGAGAACAACCTCACCGAGCACCTGCAGCTGGAGCGTCACGGGATCGCCGACAGCATGGCCACCGAGGACCTGCGCGAAGGCGCGATCGCCTTCTTCAGCGGCGAGAAGCCCGAGTTCAAGGGTCGCTGAGCGGCCGGCGCGCCGTATCCGCAGCGAGACCGTCTAGAGTCTCTCTGAGTATTTCTCCCAGGAAAGGATCCAGCTGATGAAGAAGCTCTCCGCCCTGCTCGTCCTCGCACTGGCCTCGTTCGCGCTAGTCGCCTGTGGAGACGACGACGGCACGACCACGACGACCGCGACCGACACCGGGGGCGCGGCAGCCGAAGGTGGCGAAAAAGCCGGCGGCGGCGAAACTGGCGGCGGCGCGAGCCTCGAATTCGAAGCCGACCCGAACGGGGAACTCGCCTTTACCACCACCGAAGCGTCGACCGAAGCCGGCAAAGTGACGATCGACTTCAACAACCCCCAAGGGCTGAGCCACGACGTCGCAATCGAAGACTCCGGCGGCGAAACCGTGGGCAAGACCGAAGTGATCGGCCAGGGAGAAACCTCCACCACGGTCAACCTCAAACCGGGCGAATACACCTTCTACTGCTCAGTACCGGGCCACCGCGAAGCCGGCATGGAAGGCACGCTGACGGTCGAATAGAGCCGGTACAAACGCCGTCTCGCTTGCCCCCGCGTAACACGCAACATGAAGGTATTCGTAAGCTGGTCAGGCGATAAGAGCCGGGACGTTGCGCATGCGTTCCGTCAATGGCTCCCGTCGGTCTTGCACGCCGTCGATCCCTTCGTCTCCTCACGTGACATTCGGGCGGGTACTCGCTGGCAGGCTGAGATCGCCGCGGAGCTCGATGACACCGACTTTGGGCTCATATGCGTGACCAAGGAGAACCAGGTAGAGCAGTGGCTCAACTTCGAGGCGGGGGCGCTTGCAAAGTCGGTCGACTCGAGTCGTGTAGTGCCGCTGGCAATCGACCTCGCGCCCGCAGACATCGCCAATCCACTCGGCCAGTTCCAAGCGATGAGACTGAATCAAGAGGAGATCGGCGAGGTCCTTGTCTCCATGAACGAAGCATCCATGTCCCCAATCACCGATGAGAATCTGCGCAAGGCGGTAGACAAGTGGTGGCCGGACCTCGAGGAGGAGCTCGATCAGATCTTCAACCGGAGCTATGAAGACGACGGTTTGGAGCCCCGCCCGGGACGAAGCGATCGTGAGCTACTCGAGGAGCTACTCGATTCGGTTCGCGGAATGGCCCGACACCCAACCCCACCGTCCCGCCGTCCAAGTAGCGACCGAGAGGTCATGGACGATCTCGTCGAGCTGCTTCAGACTGCCGGTGTCGACGGGTGGACCATCACGCAAACGGGGACCAACTTCGTCATCTCCCTTCCCGAGAAGGAATCCTCCTCGGCACTCCGGCGTGGAGCAGATGCCCTGATGGACCGCCACGACGTCGCCATCTCCTTTTCCATGGAGGACAAGCCCGGAGCAATTGTGGAACCTCCTCCGGTCGACGACGGCAAGAGACCCGAGTGACCAGACTTGTGTTGTCCGGACAATAGCCGTACACTCCTGGCCCGTGGAGCCAGCGACGAGTGCAAAGACCCGCCGGATCGAGATCCGGATGACCGACGAGGAGCGCGATCTGGAGCAGGCCGCAGCCGCTGCCCGCGGCCAGACGCTCAGCGAGTTCGTCCGCCAGGCAGCGCGCCGCGAGGCCGAGGAGGTGCTCGCCGAGCAAACGAGCATCGCGCTCGATCCGGAAGAGTCCACTCGTTTCCTAGCCGCGCTGGACGATCCCTCTTCCTTCGAGGCCGGCCTGGGCGCCTTGACTGAGCGTCCCAGCGTTCTCGGCGGTTGAGCGCGCGTTTCGGAGCGGTCGAACCGCTCGCGGCGCACCACGACGTCGATCGCTTTGAGTGCGGTCGTGAGCAACTCGACCGGTGGTTGCGCGCCTACGCCAGACAGGGTCAGCGCCGTGACACAGCCCGCACCTTCGTGGTCTGCCGGGGAGGAGAGACTGACGTCGTCGGCTTTTACACGCTGGTCGCGTCGCAGGTCGAGCAGGACGAGGCAACGAATGAAGTTCAGAGCGAAACGTCCAAACACTTCCCGATCCCCGTCTGCCTGATCGCCCGCCTCGCTGTCAATCACTCAGAACAGGGAGCCGGCCTGGGGCGAAGCCTCCTCCTGGATGCCCTACAACGCACTGAGCGCGCCTCACGCTCAGTCGCCATGCGCGCTGTGCTTGTCCATGCCCTTGACGAGGAGGCCGCCGCCTTCTATTCGCGCTTCGGGTTCAAGTCGGCAAGCTCGGAGCCGCTGACGCTGATGGTCCCGCTGGAGGCCGTCCGGCGAGTCCTCGCTACCAGGTAGAGCGTGGACTACTTCGACGGGGAGCAACCTCCCAGCGATTGAAAAGGCAGCGCTGTTAGGCGGGAGCCATCACGCGGGTGACGGAGTCGCCCACGAAGCACGGCTTCTCGTTGCCCTCGACCTCGAGGGTGAAGCGGGTCACCACCTCCCACCAGCCACCGCCCTTCTCGTCGATCGAGACGACTTCGGCCTTGCCGCGGACCCTAGAGTCGACGGGCACCGGCGCGGGAAAGCGGATCTTGTTGTCGTTGTATGAATTGTCCGACGAGGCCCAGCAGGCCGATTCCCATGCGGCTTCCCCGCTGCTTCAGCTGTTTGGCCCAATTCTCGCCTCGGCGCAGCCGGGGGCTTGACGCCGAAGGGCCCCGGGCGTGTCCCGTCTGGTAATCACCAGGCTATGGCGAGGGCCGCGGCAGGAACCAAGGGGGCGTTGCGCTCGATCCTCACAAACCCCATGGTGTGGATCTGGGTCGGAGTCTGGGTCGCAACCCGCGGACTCATGGTCAGCGACGTCGGCTTTTGGAGCCACGTGTCGGACCTCCGGCTCCAGGACGTCAACAACTATGAGGTCTGGTCGCACTATCTGACTGCGAAACATGCAATTCCGGGCGGGGAATCGTGGCAGTACCCGCCCGGAGCGGCCTACCTGATGCTCTTGCCACGTCTCGGCCCTGGGACCTATGGCGAGTCTTTTGTGGGTTTGATGCTGCTCGTCGACCTCGTCGGCCTTGGCCTGCTGGCGCAGCTCGGGCGCAGGTCGGGTAACTACACCGGCGTGTGGGTCTGGCTGCTGGGCATACCCTTGCTCGGCACCTTCCCGGTCCTGCGCTTCGATCTGGTCCCTGCTGTGATCGGAATCGCGGCGCTTGTCGTGATTCACCGCCGCCCCAACTGGTTCGGCGCCCTGGTGGGGCTCGGAGCGTCGATCAAGGTCTGGCCGATAGTCCTGCTCTTCGGCGAGTGGGATCGGCGGCGGCTGCTCTGGGCTGTCGTCGCAGCGATCGCGACGATCACGCTCGTCCTCCTGGTGTCCGCGATTGCCTTCGGTGACCCCGCGGGATTCCTCGGCGAGCAGAACGGACGCGGGCTCCAGGAGGAAGCGGTCGCCACCGCGCCGTGGCAGCTGCGCGAGCTGATCACCGGAGAGGCCCCGCAGCGAGCCATCCGCTACGGGGCGTGGGAGATGACGAGCCACAATGCGGACGTCGTCGCCGGGCTGCTCAAATGGCTCACCCTTGCGGCCCTGGGAGCCGCGACGGCATGGTGGTGGCTTCGTGCGAGGGCGATCCGCGGCGGTCGAACCGACCTCGCCCATGCCGCGGTGAGCCGGGACTTCGTCTTCACCGTCGTCTTGCTCCTCGTCGTCACGAGCCGGGTGCTCAGCCCCCAGTTCATGATCTGGCTCCTGGGCCTAGCGGCAGTGGTCCTCACGGCGGGAACCACCCGGCTCGCGCGGCCCGCCTGGCTCGTGATCGGGGCGACGATCCTGACCACCAGCGCCTTTGGGTCCGCCGAGAGCACACTGATCCGCAACCTCGGCCTGGTTGCCGCCACCGTCGACGCGTCGATCGCGATGATCCTCCTGGTGCGCCGGCAGTCGGCGCAAATGGATACCCCGGCGCCCGTGACTGGAGCACCCGGGCCATCCGCCGCACTCAGATAGCTACCATTCTCCTGCAGCGACCCATCAGCGCCGGCCATCAAGAAGCCGCAGGCGCCATCACACGCGTAACGCTGTCACCCACGAAGCACGGCTTCTCGTTGCCCTCGACCTCGAGGGTGAAGCGGGTCACCACCTCCCACCAGCCACCGCCCTTCTCGTCGATCGAGACGACCTCGGCGTGGCCGCGCACGCGGGCGTCCACCGGGACCGGGGCCGGAAAGCGGATCTTGTTGTCGTTATATGAATTGTTCGATGCAATTCCGTGCCTGGAGATAGCTGGCGGGACTGCAACAATGTCCAAGCGATGAAGGCCCGCGCGCAATCGAGCCCTGCCAAGAAGACAGCCCCGAAACGGGAGCTGAAGTCCGGTCTGCCTGGAACGCCAGAGGAGCAGCGCAGGGAGCTTCGCGAGGCAATGAAGAAGCACGACGAGACCCTGCGCCGCCTGGCCGAGTAGCTACGGGCGACGCGTCTTGGTCTACTACCTCGAGCTCGGCGACTACTGCCGAATCGCTGGCGAAGTTCTCAACCTCGACCCTGAGCATGTTGCTGAGTTCCCGAACATCGGCTTGGCCGATTCGGCCCTGGCTGTACCGCGAGCGGCGTTCGGCGATCACGAGGCGTTTCCAACCCTGGTCGAGAAGGCAGCGATTCTCGTTGAGCGACTGGCGCGCAACCATCCGCTTCCCGACGGCAACAAGCGCTGCGCCTTCCTAGCACTGGAGCGCTTCCTGGCAGTCAACGGCCGACCGATCCTCGATACCGACCCTGACACCGACGCGCCGATGATGGAGCGCATCGCTGCCGGAGATGCCAGCCAAGACGAAATCGCTGCCTGGGTGGAACAGCGATCCGCCTCCGAAGAATGACTTCGCCCGCCGAGAACTACCCGGCGGGTTGAGCACCATCCGCCAGCGGGAGAACCGCCGGGGGCCCAGGTCGGCCCTGTTCATCCCTGGGCCGAGTCATCTCGTCGTTCAGCTTGATCAGACCCGGCCGGCGGTTCTTCCATTTCATCAACAGTGGGTCTGCCTCGGCCTCGTGACACGCAGCAATGACTGAGGGGTGCTCCCACTGCAGGAGCTGCTCGCCGACAATCACCGCCGTGAGGGAGTGGCCGTAGTCGATGCTCAGTGATGACTCATCTTGGGAGATCGCTACGAATCGGTACTCGTGCTCAGTCTCCCAGTCCAGCGTCTTCTTGAAGAAGAGCGCCCCGCGATTCGTCTCGATGTATCGAACAAAGAAGTCGGATTCGTCGAGGTCGTTCCAGTCGATAAGTGGACTTTCAATACGGCCCCCGTCGTAAATGACCGCCTGGTGGTAAAGGGCATTGAAACCGATGCGAGTCAAAGACTCCTCGATGCTCTGGGCTAGTTGCTTTCGATCAAAGACCAAGCAGACGCCGCGATGATTCTCGGCGTATTGCTCCCACATCCGGGCCCGGGCCCAACCTCGACAGAATGGCTCTTGCTCACCCCCAGGACTCGGCTCTGCGTCGACCGTCAAAGAAAGCAGGTGCGAACAATCCCGAATGCTCTTGTTGGCCTTCTGTTCAAATTGGTCATATCTCTGGAGATCGGCTGCCAGAGCCGCGTCGTCGCGTTCTCCGTATCCCGCAAAAGTAAATCTCCACGGTTGGTTCTCAAGCGGATCACGCATCTTGCCGTAGGACGACAGGCGCAGTGTCCTATTGGGAAGAATGCTGCCGAAGGCAGCGTCGCGGGTCGTGTAGTGGAAGAAATACTCGCCAGCTTCGAGATTCACGACCATCCAGGGAATCCTAGATCCCCCATGGCGGCGAAGCCCGATGACGAAAGTCCGTCAGACAGACGGAGCCATCACGCGGGTGACGCTGTCACCCACGAAGCATGGCTTCTCGTTGCCCTCGACCTCGAGGGTGAAGCGGGTGACCACCTGCCACCAGCCGTCGCCTACCTCGTCAACGGAGACGACCTCGGCACGGGCGCGGACTTGGGTATCGACGGGGACTGGGGCTGGGAAGCGGATCTTGTTCCAGCCGTAGTTGACGCCTAGGGCAAAGCCGGTGGAGGAGATCAGCTCTTTGCGGAAGCCGTCGACCAGAGAAAGGGTGAGGTTGCCGTGGGCGATCGTCGTCCCGTAGGGGCTCTCGGACTTCGCTCGCTCGGCATCGACGTGGATCCACTGGTCGTCGCCAGAGAGCTCGGCGAAGGTGTCGATGTCGTCCTGGGTGACGGTGCGCCACTCGCTCGGGCCGATCTCCTGCCCGAGCAGCGCCTGCATTCCCTCTACGCCCTGTACCTCGACGGTTGCCATTGCGCCGCAGTCTAATCACCCGTCCACGAAGAACTACGTCAGTCAGACCACCAGCCGGGGAAGATCTCGCCGTCGCCGTCGTGACGCGTCCCCACGGCGAGCACTTCGAGGCCCTCGGGACCGGCCTCGAAGGCACGGGTGACCTCCGGGGAGACCCGGATCGCGTCGAGCCCCTCGACCTCGATTATCTCGTCGTCGAGCTTCATCCGGCCCGAGCCACTCAACACCACGTAAACCTCCTCTGCACTCTCGTGCTTGTGACCAAACGGGGAGCGCTGTCCGGGCTTCAGGCGCTGGTGGCTGACTCCGGTCTCATCAGCATCGAGATCTCCTTTTGCGAAGCGGGCTTCCTGGACGTCGCCCATGCCGAACTCAATAGCCGAGTCCTTGACGTCGAGGAGCTTCTTGTGCGTGAACGAAGTGGGCATAGGGGCCTCCAGGGACGGTGGGCTTTCGGCTGAGGCTACCCGTCCGGTGGTCGCGCAATCGCCGCCAAAGTCCGTTTCCTATTCGACCAGCCTTACTTCGAAGGTCGGCACGGCGAGGGCGCCAGCCCCACCGATGAGAGCCAGGATACGGCTCACGTAGGCCTGGGTCTCCGGGTAGTCCGGGATGCAGTTGCAGGCTTCGACAGGGGCGGGGCCGGCGTTGTAGGCGGCGAGGGCGAGTGACGGATCACCGAACTGGCGCAACAGGTCCGACATCAGATGCCCTTGAGCGTCGATCGCTTCGTCCGGATCAAAGGGATTGGTTAGACCGTACGCGTCGGCCGTAGCGGGCATGAACTGTGCGATGCCCTGTGCCCCAGCGGGTGACCCGGCATAGGGGTCGAAGTTCGACTCGGCCATCAGCTGCGCAGCGAGCAGGGCGGCGGAGACGTTCCACCTGGCTGCTGCCCGGAGGAGCGGTGCCCGGAACCGGGATGGAACAAACGAGGGAAGGGCGGTTCCGGCGAAGGCGCCGTCTCCCCCGCCCCCACCAACCGCTCCAACAGAATTTCCCGCCGCCGAGCATGGCGTCGGACCCGCCACGAATCCGTAGTGCCAAGCCTCCCAGGAATAGCGCTGAACAAAGCCGAAACTGGAGGCGTTCTCGGCAAGCCAGCCGTATGCGGTTTCGGGACCGAGATCGAGCTCGGTGGCGCAGCGGTGCAGCGAGCGCCCCGGCGGGGCGACCCAAGTCGGGTCGGGATGGGCAGCGAAGAGCGCCGCCTGTTCGGCGTCGGAGCGGAAGCCGGAGTTGACGATCAGGGTGAGTCCGGCCTCCGTCGCAGCGGCGGCCATCCGGTCGAAGGCGGCCGCCACATCGGGGCGCATTCCCTCACCGGTTCTGTAGACGAGCGGGCCGCTGTAACCACCGCCGCTGGCCACCGAGGGCGCCGAGTTGACGCCCGTCGCCGCTGCTGCGGCTTCGGCGATGGCGGAAGCCTCGATCCTGTGGGAGTCGACGCTGCCGATCACCATGGCCTTGACCCGCACCGGGGCGAACGAGGCCTCGTCGGGAAAGGACACGCGCAGCCAGACTGAGGAGACCTCGTTGGCTCTTGCCACGTCGGTCGCCGCCGCCCGCGCCCGCGCCAGGTAGAGAGCTTTCTGCATGTGAACCGGATTCGGCACTCCGTTCGGCAGCGTCGGCGGCGCCAGCAGGCGCGGCAGGTCGTCACGCATCGAGCGTGCCGCCGAAATCGCAGCCAGATCCGCTGCTCGCTGCGCCCTGCCCTTGCCGGTGACGGCGCCGGCGATCGCGACCAGCGCCAGCGCGGCCACGATCAACGCGAGGGCACCCCCGAGCGCCAGCAGCAACGCCTGGCCGTCCTCCTTGCGATTCGCCATGCCGCGACCGTGACGGGCGTGAACGCACGAGTGGTGCGCTCAAACGAAAGGTTCAGTCACATCTTTGGATCGAGCTCAGCCGGCTCAGGTTCCGACATCGACGATCTCGATCAGGTCCTCGAGACCTCGGAGATCCTTGGCGTTCAGTTGCGGCCGACGCGCTCCACGGCTGTGTGTCGGTCGACGGCGACGGACGTGTCGACGAGGCCGCGAGCGCTATTCGACCAGGTAGCGAGGCGTGGGGTCTTGATCGACGACGGCGTCGATATCCGCTCTGAGCTGCTCGTAGTCGATCCTGGGGATGCCCGCGAGTGCCTCGGCGAGCTCCTTCGCAGGCACAAACCGGCGGCGTTGCCCTGGTCGCGTATCACGCGCGATCCTGCTCCTCGCAGGGACTCCATCCGTCTTCCCGCCGTCGAGCACTCGCAAATCTCTGCCGAGGAATCTCTTGTCGGTCACCTCTTGGCTCATCCTTTCCATCGTAGTATGTTCGCAATTTATTGTCTTCAACGCTCAACAGACGCTCGCGCACTCTGGCCGGCAAGGCTCCACCGCCTGCCGTAAGCGCGCCGAGCAACGCTGCGCGCGCGGTCAGCCAGCTGAGCGGGCGCTTGAGCACGGCGACCCTTAGGCCTCGTGCCATCAAGTCGCGAGCGGCCAGTGCCGTGAGGGCGCGATCCTCGGCCAGGTCCGCTCGAAGCAACGCTGCGGTGGCCTCGACGCGCGTCTCTTCGAGCGCTCCGCGCAAGAGCGCCGGCGCCAGGTGGATGACTGCGGCCGACTCGCGAGCCAGCGGCAGGGCTGTCCCGATTTGCTCCAGACCATCCAGATCGGCCGGCAGCGTCAGCTGGCAGAACCTTCCGCGCGAGGCGACCGCGGCATCCGGCATATGCGCCGCGAGGCGCTCCTCCAGTCGACGGGAGCCCGCGGTCGCGATCAGCGAGGGGCGCTGCGCGCGACCGTCGTCGAGATCGATCAGGAGCGCGGCGCGGTCGGGCTCCGAGGCGGCACAGGCAAGCGCGGCCGCAGCAGCCCTGGATCCGCCCACGGTGCCGACCCCGGCGACGAGGACGACCGGGCTCGACTCGCCCCCGATCGTCCAGGCCCCCGACGGGCTCATGCTGGTCATTTCGGCCTCGCCGCGGCGGAGGACGTGACGGCGAGCCGCTCGGCCATCCCCGGCAGAGGCGATGGTGGCCGCAGACGCACGGTGACGCGTCCGCCGCTGACCGAGACGTCGATGTCGTCGTCGGCCCAGTCCGGCACCGCGT
>JBAREU010000253.1:0-10924 GCA_049796515.1 Solirubrobacterales bacterium | reverse complement strand
CGTGCCAGCGGCGTACTCACGCCTCAGCGGGCAATCTGCCTGACGATCGTCGCCTCCGCCGCCCTCCTGATCGCCGCCCAGTTCGCCGACTACCGCGCGGTCGAGATCGGCCAGCCGGGCTACGCCGGCCTGCCGGCTGCAACGCCCCCGACCGTCGAGGTCAAGACCGCCGGGCAGGCCCATTCCTACCTGCTGATCCCGGTGGCGCTGCTTGCCGCCGCTCTCGCCCTGGCCGCGCTGCGCAACGAGCGCCGCCGCAGGCTGGGGGGAATCGTCTTCGCCCTCGGAGCGCTCAGCCTCGCGGTCGTCCTTTTGGTCGATCTGCCCGCCGGGCTGGACGCGAGTGCAGCGGCCTCGCGTTTCTCCGGTGCCGAGGCGGTCCTCTACGACGGCTTCTATGCCCAGATCGCGGCGGCGGCCGGTTTGATGCTGGGTGGCGTCCTGCTCGTTGTGGCCCCAAAGGCGGCGGCCCGCTACCATGCCCGCCCGTGCCGAACACGAACCAACTTATTCGCAAGGGCCGCAAGCGCCCTAAGAAGAAGACGACGACGCCGGGCCTCAAGTCGGGGCAAGGGCGCAAGAAGGGGGTCGCGGCGCCGCAACGGCGCGGTGTCTGCACCCGCGTCGCCACGGTAACGCCGAAGAAGCCGAACTCGGCCCTGCGCAAGATCGCCCGTGTGCGGCTGACCAACGGGATGGAGGTCACCACCTACATCCCCGGTGAGGGACACAACCTGCAGGAGCACTCGGTGGTGCTCGTCCGCGGCGGCCGGGTCAAGGATTTGCCGGGCGTCCGCTACAAGGTCGTCCGCGGCACGCTCGACGCCGCCGGGGTATCCGACCGCAAGCAGGGCCGCTCCCTCTACGGGGTCAAGGCTTCTTAGAGAATGCCGCGCCGCTCAGCCGCACAGATCCGCCCGGTCGAACCGGACGCCCGCTATCGCAACCGCCTCGTCCAACAGGTCATCAACAAGGTGATGAGCGACGGCAAGAAGTCGCTTGCCGAGCGGCTCGTCTACGACGCCTTGGCGATCGTCGGCGAGCGCTCCAACGAGGATCCGGTCGAGACCCTCGAGGCGGCGATCAAGCAGCTGACCCCGGTGCTCGAGGTTCGCTCGCGCCGGGTGGGCGGCGCCACCTACCAGGTCCCGGTCGAGGTCCCCGCCCGCCGCGCCCGCACCCTGGCGGTGCGCTGGCTGGTCGACTTCGCCCGCAACCGCCGCGAGTACGCGATGTCCGAGCGCCTCGCCAGCGAAATCCTCGACTCGATCCAGCAACAGGGCGGGGCGTGGAAGCGCAAGGACGACATCTACCGCATGGCCCAGGCCAATAAGGCCTTTGCGCATTACCGCTGGTAGCTAGCCTGGCTCCATGAGCCAGCCGATCCTCGCTGTCGACGTTGACGGCGTCATCTCACTCTTCGGCTTCGACGAGCCGCCGGACCGGTCTGAGGCGAAGTTCGAGCTGATCGACGGGATGGTGCACTGCATCTCGCTTGCGGCCGGGAAGCGGCTGCTCTCACTGGAGGAGCACTACGAGCTGGTCTGGGCCACCGGCTGGGAGGAGAAAGCCAACGACTATCTGCCCAACATCCTGGGACTGCCGGAGCTTCCGCATCTGACCTTCGACGGAGCCGCGCGCTTCGGCTCCGCCCACTGGAAGCTGGGGCCGCTGGATGAGTACGGCAAGGGACGACCGCTGGCCTGGATCGACGACAGCTTCGACGAGAGCTGCTACGAGTGGGCACGGGGGCGGGACGAGCCGACCCTCCTGGTTCCGACCGAGCCCGACCGCGGCCTCGAGGAGGTCCAGGTGGAAGCGCTGGTCGCCTGGGCCGGCGGTCTCTAGCCCTCTACACTGACCCGATGGAGGGATTCCTGCCGATCTTCTTCCTGCTCGTCGTGCTGAAGATTCCCGTGCTCGGCGCCCTCTGGCTCATCTGGTGGGCGAGCAAGGCCCCCGAGCCGGATAGCTCCGCCGAGGACTCCGACGAGGACTTCGGCCGCTGGCGCCCGCTGCCGGTACGACCCCGCGGCCCCCAGCACGGCCCGGTTCAGGCCGTCTGCGCCGAACGCTTGCGCTCGCGGCGGATATCACGCAGATAGGGGTGGAAATCCACCTCGATCGTGTGGCGCTTGGAGGACACGAAGCGCTTGTCCATCCAGCGTTCGTAGGCAGCGATCTCCTTGCGCATCTCGGTCGCAGGGGGTAGCGCAGCACGATCCGTGAGCAGGTCGGAGATCCATTCGGCCTGGGCCTCCGCCAGGGGCATGATCGGGCCCAGGGGCTGGATGAAGCCGATGAAGTAGAGGCCCGGGCTCTCGACCGAGACGGCCCGCTTGTAGAGCGGAATGCGGTTGTCGCGCGCGGCGAAGACCTTCTCGTCCAGAAAGGGGAAGGCGATCTCGTAGCCAGTGCAGTAGATGACGAGGTCGATCTCCTCCTCGCTGCCGTCGGCGAAGCGCACCGTGCGGCCGCCGCTGAAGCGATCGATGTTGGGCTTGACCGCGATGTCGCCATGACCGATCCGCGGCAGCAGCTCCGAGGAGACCGTCGGGTGGGCTTCGAGCAGCTTGTGGTCGGGCTTGGGCAGACCGTAGTCGGTCATCTCGCCGACGGTCATCTTCAACAGGCGCGTCATGAAGAAGCGCCGCACGGACATCGGCAGATAGGTGGTGGCGGGCGGCGAGGCTTCGTCGATCGGCTTGCCGCCGAGGAACTTGGGCAGGACGTAGGCGCTGCGGCGCATCGCGAGAAAGGTGGTGTCAGCGATCCGCGAGGACTCGACCGCGACGTCGACCGCCGAGTTGCCGATGCCCA
This sequence comes from Solirubrobacterales bacterium, assembly GCA_049796515.1. Taxonomy (GTDB): domain Bacteria; phylum Actinomycetota; class Thermoleophilia; order Solirubrobacterales; family 70-9; genus VRUE01. Next base: position 8,104 of record JBAREU010000253.1, on the reverse strand, counting down.
GGACAAGGACCCGCTTGCCGACCAGGACGTCGGGCTCCCGGTAGTGGTGGACGTGCATCTGCTCGCCCTCGTACTCGTCGGCGCCGGGAAAGCGGGGTTCGGGCCAGCGCGGCTTCCAGTGGTGGCCGTTGGCAACCAGCACCGCCCGGTAGCGCCGCGTCTCCCGCCCGCCGGACTCGCCCTCCACGGTCACATCCCATTCGTCGCCGATCGGCTCGACCGCGACGACTTCGGTGCGGAAGGCGATCTTCTCGGCGAGACCGAAGTGCTTGGCGTAGTCGTCGAAGTACTTGGCCACCTGGAAGTGGCTGGGGTAGTCGGGGTAGTCCTCGGGCATCGGGAAGGCCTTGAAGGACATGAGCTTGCGCGCGCTGTTGATGTGCAGGGATTTGTAAGCGGACGACGTCCCGTTGTCGTTCTCGTAACGCCAGTTCCCCCCGATCATCGACCCCTTCTCGAAGCAGTCGAACGGGATGCCGCGTGCGCCCAACACCTGGCAAGCGGTAAGACCGGATGATCCCGCGCCAACTATGCAGACCTTCTCCATTCTTGAAATGTATGGGAGTGGACAGGGGTGAGCAGGTTCACCCCTGGGGTCCGTAGTCGTAGAGCCAGATCCGACCGAAGCTGGAGCCATCGGGATTCAAAACCAACGAAAGGAGACCCCCGATGACCAGCAAGAGCAAGTTCCGCCCTTCCCCCGCAATGGCAATCAGCTGCGTGGCGCTGTTCCTGGCGCTCGTCGGCACCGCCTTCGCGGCCCCCCAACTCGCCGTTCGCTCGGCGCAGATCGTCAACGGCACGATCCGCACCGCGGACCTCGGCAAAGACGCGGTCAAGTCCAACAAGGTCGCCGACGCGACGATCACCGCCGCCGACCTCGGCACCGACTCGGTCGGCACCGACGAGATCGCCAAAGACGCGGTCAACACCGACGAGATCGCCGAGAACGCGGTCGCCTCCCCCGAGGTGGCTCCGGACTCGCTGACCGCGGCCGACCTGGCGGCGGCCTCGGTCACCTCCTCGGAGGTAGCCGACCAGTCGCTGAGCAGCAATGACCTCGGGCCCGACTCGGTCGGCTCGAGCGAGATCCAGGCCGGTTCGGTCCGCTCCTCGGAGCTCGGCCCGATCGTCCAGGTCTCGAACAACACGCCGATCGCGGCCAACAGCAACGGCGGGGTCAGCGTGGCCTGCCCGGCCGGCACGACCGTGATCAGCGGCGGAGCCCAGCCTGCCAACTTCGGCGTCGAGATGACCTCGTCGCTGCGCAGTGGCAACGGCTGGCTCTACCAGGCCAAAAACAACAACGGCGCGGCCTCGACCCTGGTCGTGTTTGCCTACTGCCTCGCCGGCTAAACCAAATCACGCCGCGCATCACGGCCGGGGCCCAATCGCCCCGGCCGTTTTGCTTGGCCAGGCGTCAAATGGGGATTACTAGATGCAACCGGATTGGCGCTTAGTTCTACTATTCGCCTGCGAGATGTCATTTAACTCGATATTTGACATACTCTTTTCTAGATGACATCAGGCCAAAACCATCTTCAGGACGACGCCACAGCCCACCAGATTGGAACGGGGGAGGCAAAGCGTCGCTTCTCCGAGTTGGTCGACCGCGTCGGCGAGGGCGAGCGCTTTCTGGTCTCTCGACGTGGCCGCCCGGCAGTCGCGTTAGTCCCCCCCACTCCAGATCTCTTCGAACGGCCGGAACCGACCCCGCGGGGCCTGGTGGCTATCGCTGGGGCGCTCGCGGATTGGGACGATTTAGACGATGTCGTGGCCGATATATACGCGAGCCGGGAGCGCAGCAGCGACCGCCCCCCGCCCGAACTCGGCTGAGGGCTATGTATTGCTTCGATACTGATGTCCTCAGCGCAACCATTCGCCCTGAGCCATCCCTACCTCTCATACGCCGCCTCGCACAGGTGCCTCCGTCCGATCAGTTCACCACGGCAATAGCCATGGGTGAGTTGCTCTACGGCGCGGCCCGCCGTAACAGCAGGAACCTCAGCCGGCGAGTCGGCGACCTAATCCGAGGAGCTATCACGATTCTGCCGTTCGACGAATCGGCCGCTGACATATATGGCCCCTTGCGCGCCCAGCTCGAGGCAGACGGTCAGCCTCTAGCCGAGCCCGACCTCCGCATTGCCTCAATCGCACTCAGTCGCGACCTCGCTCTGGTGACGGGCAACACTCGTCACTTCGCCCGCGTCCCCGGTCTGATCATCGAGAACTGGCTCGCATCGCCGGACAGCAAGAGTCCAGCCGACAGTTAGCTTGGGTCAGCCACAGGTGCTGGCGCGGCTTGCGTTGGCCGCGGCCAGGGCCCCGTTGGCGGCTGAGAGATTGCTGGTCGCCCGGGTCACACCCTGGCTGGCGATGGTCGCCGCGCTCCTTGCTTGTTTCAGTTGCTTGCTTGCCCTTGCGAGGCGTTTGTTCGCTTTTCTCAACGCCCGTTTGGAGGCGGTTTTGCGTTTCACTTTTTTCGCCGTTCTGCGCTTTGCTTTCTGGGCGGCTTTCTTCTTTTTGATCGCGTTGCGCAGGGCGACGGCTGCACCCGCACTCGTCTGTTGCGCTTTCGTCAACGCGGCATTCGCCGCCGCCACCGAGCCATTGGCCTGACCCACGGCGCCTTCAGCCGCCGAGCAACCCGCAGGACGGGCGCCGCTGCCGATCATGCTGAGGCCGGTCACGTCTGAGGGCAGGCCCTCTTCTTCCTCGATGAAGTCAACCGCTTCGCGCACGAAGGACTGCAGCGGGTCAGCGCCGATCCGCGTGTAGACGCCCGGTTTATTCGGTCTCGCGCAGCCAATTCCCCAACTGACGATGCCGATCAGGCGGAAGCCACCGCCGTCGATCGGCGCCTGCAACGGGCCGCCGCTGTCGCCCTGACACGAGTCGGTGCCACCGGCCAGGTGACCGGCGCAGAGCATCGTTTCGGCGGAGAAACCGACGCTGCCGTTGATGGCCGGCTGCGCGCAGGTGCCGTCATCGATCACCGGCACCAGCGCCTCCTTGAGGATTTCGCTGATTTCCCCGCCCTCGGAGGTCGTGCCCCAACCGGTGATGTACGCTGGCCGGCCGGCCGCCCACAACAGGCGCTCGCTGGGCCCAGCGATCTGGATTCGCGGCAACAGCGAGCGGGTGATCAGGGAGATGAAGGCGACGTCGTCGCTGCTGGGGGTCGCCGAGTTGGCTTCGGGGTTGTAGGCGAGGTGCCAGTAAACGTCGAAGGGCAGGTGAGTCTCACCGCCGTTGAGCAGTTCGGTCTGGCCGAGGAAGACTTCGACGCTGAGACCCAGCTTGGGTTCCCCCGAGTCGTTGATCAGGCAGTGGGCGGCGGTCATGACGATGTAGGGGTGGATCAGCGAGCCGCCGCAGACACCCGTGCCTTCCGATTCCAGGTCTTCAGAGAGAATCAGCGCCTGCCAGGGGTATTTGCTGTTGTTGGTGAGATTGCCGCCGACGATCCGCGCCTCGGGCCGGCCCACGTTTGAGAATTCCGCCCGCTCGCCGAGCGAGAGGCTGGCCAGCGGTGGAGAGGCGGCTGCGGATCCGTGCGCGAGCAGGACAACACTCGACAGGGCAATCGCCAGGGCCGCGAACCGCGGCGCGAACCTTCTCGGGGGCATGCTCACTCTCCCGGTTTTTTGAACTGGTTGCCGGCGAAGTTGAAGAGTTTGCCGTCGGAGCCCTGCACGAGGGTCTGGTTACCCTCGCCGATCACGCCGGGGGCGACGGGGTCGAGCACCGGATCGTTGCCGCGGATGTAGGCGCTCCAGTTGTAGTTGGTCTTTTCGTAGACCGCGCGCCGATACTCGTTCGCCGACTGGATGATCGCCGTCGTTTCCTGCTGCGTGATGATCGTTTCCTGCTGACGACGTGCCTGGTCGGCGCTGGGATCCCAGCTCTGCCAGGTGCGCAGCAGGGCGTCGCCGACCGTGCCGGGCACCCCGTTGTAAGCGGCGATGTAGCTGTAGTAGAAGTACCAGATACCGGGTTCGAATTGGGCGGTTCCGGCAATGACGTAGCCGATTCCCGGTTTTCCGTTTGCCACGAAGCTCACCTGGAACATTCCCGAGCTGATCCCGGAGCCGAGCAACCCGGCGCTTCCAGGAATTTCGCTGGTTACCTGAATACTGCTGACGTTTCCACCCGCCTTGTTGAGCCAGAATGGCCAAACCTGTTCGAGCGCTGGTCGTACCGGCATGAACGGCGCTTCGATCGCCTGACACGGAAATTCAAAGCACCATCCCGGTTCGAATGCACCAACCAGCACACCGAATGCGTAGCTGCCCTGTTCGGGGTGGTACCCCTGGATAATCCCTTTTTCACCCCCGGCCACCCATCCCGGCGCGTCGGGCACCATCGCTTTGGCGCTGCCGTCGGCGGTGGTGAACGTCTTCAGCGGGATCGGCGGCTCCTGTTCCTGCGTCGTCGTCGTCGGCAGGCCGACCGGGCGCAGGTTGCGGGCGCTGCCGGCCATGCGGGCGAAGAGGCGCCGCTGGCTGCCGCTGAGCTTTTTGGCCGACGCGGTTGCTCCCGACGCCCTCGCCCGTTTGCCGGCTTTCCGGCGTTTTCCCTTGCCCGGCTCGAGCGCGGTCACCGCCACGCCCCCGGGCGCCTGGGTGAAATAGACCTCGGCGGTCCGCCCGCCTTTCTGGGAGACCAGCAATCCAAAGTGGTTCGGATCGGGCGTGGCCGGCAAGCCGCCACCAAGCAACGCTTCGGCAACCGTACGCGTGGAGCCATTCGTGCTCAGCGCAAGCAGCGTCATCTCCCCCGCCGGCCCCGAGATTTCGTAGGCGCCTTTGTAGAGCTTCAGCCTGTAACCCCGCGGCGCCTTGATCTTGAACCCGCCTGGCGCTTTGAGCGTCGTCAAGCCCCGTTTTTTCGCCGAAGCACCCGCATCGGCGGACGACGCCACAGGCAGGATCAACGCAGCAACAATCGCAAGGACGGCAACCGCCACCCCCCAACCCCGCCTATTCCCCCAACGCAAGGACAACAGAACTCGACCATACCTCAACTCAAGCCGAACTTGCGGTTACCCGCCTATAAGGCGGGAAAGTGAAAGCTCGTCCGCTGGCCCCACCTACGCTTTGTCCTCCGAGCTCTGCTCGATCTCCTGCGCAAGCTCCTCGAGCTCCTCCGCAAACGAAGGCCCAAAGCTCTCGACCGGCGTTTCGTCGCCGTCGACGCCGAGCTCGGCTGCCAGCTCCTCCTCGTCGAGGAGGTCGTCGTCGCTCGGCGCTTCGATCGGTACCGCCGGTTCGACCGCCAGCGTGCGGTAGTGCTTGAGCCCGGTCGCAGCGGGGATCAGCTTGCCGATGATCACGTTCTCCTTGAGGCCGACGAGCTTGTCCCGTTTGCCCTCGAGCGCAGCGTCGGTGAGCACCTTGGTCGTCTCCTGGAAGGAGGCCGCGGAGAGGAAGGACTCGGTCGCCAGCGAGGCCTTGGTGATGCCAAGGATGACCTCCTCGCCTTTCGCCGCCGTGCCGCCGTCCGCCTTGATCTGTCTGTTGAGCCGTTTGAGCGCGCCGCGATCCTCGAGCTGGCCGGGCAGCAGGCTGGTCGAGCCCTTCGACTCGATTTTCACCTTCTTCAGCATCTGCCGTGCGATCAGCTCGATGTGCTTGTCGTTGATGTCGACACCCTGCGCCCGGTAGACCTTCTGCACCTCGGCGACGAGGTAGAGCTCGGTCTCGGTGCGGCCGCGGATCGCCAGCAGGTCGGCGGGGTACAGCGAGCCCTCGTTGAGCTGCTGGCCGACCTCGACCTTCTCGCCGTCGGCGACGTGCAGGCGGGTGCGCGGCGGGAAGCTGTAGGCGTGCTCCTCGCCGCCCGACTCGGTGACGATCACTTTCAGCGCTTTGTCGGTCTCTTCGATCGAGACCTTGCCCGCCTCCTCGGCCATCTGCGCCAGGCCCTTCGGTTTGCGTGCCTCGAAGAGCTCGACGATGCGCGGTAGACCCTGGGTGATGTCCTGGCCGGCGACGCCGCCGGTGTGGAAGGTGCGCATGGTCAGCTGGGTGCCGGGCTCGCCGATCGACTGGGCGGCGATGATCCCCACCGCGTCGCCGATGTCTACCGTCGAGCCGGTCGCCGGAGCGACGCCGTAGCAGGAGCGGCAAACGCCGGACTCGGCCTCGCACTTGAGGGTCGAGCGGACCGGCACGACGACCTCCTCGTCGCTGAACGCCTCGGCGATCGCCTCGACGTCGGGGAGAGTGATCTCCTGGTTGCGCTTGAGCAGCTCGCGGCCCCGCTTGGTCTCGAACTTCTTCGCCGCCAGGCGGCCGAAGAGGTTGTCGTTGAGCGAGCCGTCGTCCTTGCGCAGCGGCATCTCGATGTGGTCTTTGGTCTTGCAGTCCTCGTCGCGGACGATCACGTCCTGGGCGACGTCAACCAGACGGCGGGTCAGGTAGCCCGAGTCGGCGGTGCGCAGCGCCGTGTCGGCCAGGCCCTTTCGCGCGCCGTGGGTGGAGATGAAGTACTCCAGCACCGAGAGGCCCTCCATGAAGTTGGCCTTGATCGGCCGCTCGATGATTTCGCCTTTCGGATTGGCCATAAGGCCGCGCATCCCGGCCAGCTGGCGGATCTGTTTGAACGATCCGCGGGCGCCCGAATTGGCCATCATGAAGATCGGGTTGAGCTCGTCGAGGTTGTCCTCCATCGCCTGGGCGACCTCGTCGGTCGCTTTGTTCCAGTGCGCGGTGACCGCCTCGTGCCGCTCCTCCGCGGTGATGTAACCCTCGTCGTACTGGCCCTGGATCGCCGCCGTCTGCTTCTCGTAGCGATCGAGAATCTCCGCCTTGTCGGGCGGTGAGACGACGTTGTTCTTGGAGACCGTGATCCCGGCCTGGCTGGCGTAGTGGAAGCCGAGGTCCTTGAAGGCGTCGAGCACCCGCGAGACGGCAGGCGCGCCGTAGGCCTCGACCAAGTCGGAGACCATCTCGTTGACATTGCGCTTCTTCAGTGCCTGGTTGGCGAAGACGAAGCCCTCCGGGTCGAACTCCTCGCCCAGCGCGTCGGCGAGGGCGCGCTCGATCTTCTCGTTGAAGATGATCCGCCCGACCGTGGTCAGGAAGTGCTCGTGCCCGGCCCGCCGGTACTCGGCGAGGTCGTGCAGCTTGCAGCCGCCGTTCTCGTAGACGAGCTCGGCCTCCTGCGAAGAGCGGAAGACCTTCGGCGCGTTGCCGTTGGGGCTCTTACCCTTCTTCAGCTCCTCGTCACGCTTGGCCAGCTCCTCGGCCGTCGGGCCGTAGGTCAGGTAGTAGATGCCCAACACCATGTCCTGCGTCGGCGTCGCCAGCGGCGCACCGTGGGCGGGCGAGAGGATGTTGTTGGCGGAGAGCATCAGGATCCGGGCCTCGGCCTGGGCCTCAGCGGAGAGCGGCACGTGGACCGCCATCTGGTCGCCGTCGAAGTCGGCGTTGAAGGCATGGCAGACCAGCGGATGTACCTGGATCGCCTTGCCCTCGACCAGGATCGGTTCGAAGGCCTGGATGCCGAGGCGGTGCAGGGTCGGCGCACGGTTGAGCAGCACCGGGTGCTCGTGGATGACTTCCTCGAGCACGTCCCAGACCTCGGGCACCATCGACTCGACCATCTTCTTGGCCGCCTTGATGTTCTGCACCGCTTTGCGCTCGACCAGCTGAGCCATGATGAACGGCTTGAAGAGCTCCAGCGCCATGAGCTTCGGCAGGCCGCACTGCTGCAGCTGCAGGCTCGGCCCGGAGACGATCACCGAGCGGCCCGAGTAGTCAACGCGCTTGCCGAGCAGGTTCTGGCGGAAGCGGCCCTGCTTGCCCTTGAGCATGTCGGAGAGCGACTTCAACGGCCGGTTGCCGGGGCCCGTGACGGGACGGCCGCGGCGGCCATTGTCGAAGAGCGCGTCGACCGCCTCCTGCAGCATGCGCTTCTCGTTGCGGATGATGATGTCGGGCGCACGGAGCTCGATCAGCCGCTTCAGACGGTTGTTGCGGTTGATGACGCGGCGATAAAGGTCGTTGAGGTCCGACGTCGCGAAGCGGCCGCCGTCGAGCGGCACCAGCGGCCTGAGGTCCGGCGGGATGACCGGAACCACGGTCATGATCATCCATTC
>JBAREU010000252.1:0-1968 GCA_049796515.1 Solirubrobacterales bacterium | reverse complement strand
CTCGACGCCCGTCGCCGCGCCGTGGTCCGGTGCGCCGGCGTCCTTGTTCGTGCCGCCGCCCTTGCGGTCGGGTCCGGCGAGCGGTGGTCCGACCTGGACTGTCACCACCGCCGAGGCACCGGCGTCGTCGCCGGGCGTCGTCACCCCGACCACAACGTCGTAGCTGCCGCGCTTGGCGAAGCGGTGGCGGACGCCGGCGCTGCTCGCCGAGTGGCCGTCGTCGAAGTACCAGGCGTAAGAGAGCTGCTCGCCGGCGCCAGCGCGATCGACGATCGCGGTGAAGGTGACCGGCCGGCCGGGGCGCGTGCGCAGGATCGAGGCCTGCGCACGGACCCGCAGCGGCGAGCCGTTGCGAAGGACGAGCGCGACTCCCTGCGGTGCCTCGAAGGAGTCGTCTGCGTTGAGGTCGGTCGCTGCGGTGCTGGGGCGGAGGAAGCCGGTGCCCGCCGCGGTCACGTAGACGACCGGCGGCCCGTCGGCGAAGGCGCCCGGGTCGAGCGCCTGGTGGCGGCTGAGCAGGACGGAGCCGCCGGCCGGGCGCTGCACCTCGAGGTAGGAGAAGCCATAGGGGTCGACGCCGGCCTCGTCGAGGATCGCCGCCGGCGAGAAGCCGGTGACGGTCTGAGTGCTCTCCCCCTCCGCCGAACGCAGCGTGTAGGTCCGCTCGACCACGTCGCCGCCGCCGAGCGCCTCCAGCGAGAGCGTCTGCTGCTCGCCGCTGGTTGCGACGACGGTTACCTGGGCGTCGTCGGCGCGGGCTGCCCCCAGCGTCGGTGCGGCCAGCGACCAGGCGGCGACGGCCGCCACGATCAACCCGCCGTGTAGGAGACGGTGAAGCATCCGAACTCAGTTCCGGGGGCGTAGAAGCCGGCGAAGATCGAACCGGCGGTGCCGGCGGGGATCGCCCCGGGGACCCTCTCGTAGGTGTAGGTGTTGCCGCTCGCCTCGATTTTCGCGGCCCGGCTGAGGTCGAGGTTGACCAGCACCTGCCGCTCGGCGGCGCCTCCCGACTCGGAGATGGCGAAGATCGCCCGCGACCTGGCGCCGGCGATCTCCAGCTCAGGTTCGGCCGTGGTCAAGTCGATTCCGTGGGCGCTGTAGAGGAAGCGAACGGCACCGCCGAACTCGATCGCCGCCGTGTCGTCGGTCGTGTCGGCCGGGTTGGCGCCCGCATCGTGCCAGCCCGTGGCGAAGGGGAAGCGGAAGCCGTAGCTGAGCGGCGCAGAGGCACCGGGCAGCAGCACCGGTGGGTCGGCGCTGGCGCCGCCGAAGACGCTGGTGCCCTCGCCGGTGGCTATGTAGCGGATGAACGACTCGCGCACCTGCCACTCGATCGTCGCCGCAGTGACGTCAACTGCGCCGGGTAGGCGCGTCGCGACCGGCAGCGGATCCTCGGGGACTGGCCCGGCGCCGCTCGGCAGCGAGCAGCCGGTCGACTGTTGTGCTTGGCCGCCAGCGCTCGGACTGTTGGAGCCGCCCGTCGCCAGCAGGCCGGTGGCCCGGGCTGAGAGGGTCGCGAAGCGCCCCGGACGTACGGCCAGCGGGGGTTTGGTGGGCCCGCTGCGTCGCCTGGTGTGAGATAGCGGGCTGAGCCGGGCGGCGATCGCTCTGGCGCCCGCCCGGGTCAGCTTCAGGCGCAGGCCGTTCAGCTCGACTGCGTCGCTGACGGGGTCGGCGGTCGCGGTGGGATGGCCGAGGACCTTGAAGAAGTCGATCTCCCCGCCGCCCAGCCTGGCGCTCAGGAACGAGCGTTTGCCGATCAGGAGGCGCGGCTTCGCCAGCTTCGCCTGGCGGCCGTCAGGGGCGCTCAGGACGATGCCGCCGCGGTGGGTCAGCAGGGTCGTGTCCGAGCCGTCGAGGCCGGCGGCGATCGGTAGGACGATCCGGTTCGCGCCGCCCGTTGCAGGTTTCACTGGGCGGATGCGGACGCCGGCCTCGCGCAGCGACTCCGCCGCCGGGCCGTTGAGG
>JBAREU010000251.1:0-2056 GCA_049796515.1 Solirubrobacterales bacterium | reverse complement strand
AACGGCCACCCGATCCTCGCCACGATCAGGGGCTCGGCCGTCAACCAGGACGGCGCCTCCAACGGCCTCACCGCGCCCAACGGCCCCGCTCAGGAGCGGGTGATCCGCCAGGCGCTGGCGAGCGCGGGTCTTGCTCCGCGGGACATCGATGCGGTCGAGGCGCATGGAACCGGCACCGTCCTCGGCGACCCGATCGAGGCCGGCGCCCTGCTCGCCACCTACGGCCAGGACAGGGAGGAGCCGCTGCGACTCGGCTCGATCAAGTCGAACATCGGCCACACTCAGGCCGCGGCGGGGGTCGCCGGCGCAATCAAGATGGTGCTGGCGATGCGCGAGGGTGTCCTGCCCAGGACCCTGCACGTCGATGCGCCTTCCTCCAAGATCGATTGGGGGGCGGGAAGGGTCGAGCTGCTGGCGGCCGAGGCGGCTTGGGCCCCCAATGGGCGACCGCGGCGCGCCGGTGTCTCCTCCTTCGGGGCCAGCGGCACCAACGCCCACCTGATCCTCGAGGAGGCGCCCGAGCCGAGCCCGGTCGAGGCGGAGTCCGCGGCTTCTCCTCCGCTGCCGGGCTCGATCGTCCTGCCGATCGCGGCCAAGACCGAGCCCGCCCTGGCCCAGACGGCGGAGCGCCTGGCCGCCCACCTGCAGGAGAACCCCCACCTCGACCCGATCGACGTCGCCTACTCCCTCGCGACCACCAGGGCGACCTTTGAGCACCGTGCCGTCGCCCTGGGCCACGACTGCGAGGAGCTGCTGGAGGCCCTGCAGGCGCTGGCGCTGGCAGAGCCCGCGCCGAACCTCCTCGCCGGTACGGCAGGGGACGGCAAGCTCGCCTATCTCTTCACCGGCCAGGGCTCCCAGCGCCTCGGCATGGGCCGGGAGCTCTACGAGGCCGATCCCGTCTTCCAGGCTGCCTTCGACGCGGTCTGCGAGCAGCTCGACCTCCACCTGGAGACGCCGCTGCAGGAGGTCGTCTTCGGCGAGAGCAAGCGGGCGGCGTCGCTGCTCGCGGACACGACCTACGCCCAGCCTGCCCTCTTCGCCGTCGAGGTGGCGCTCTTCGAGGCGCTGAGCAAGCGGGGCCTGAAGCCCGACCTCCTCGCCGGTCACTCGGTCGGCGAGCTCGCCGCCGCCCATGTTGCCGGCGTGCTCGATCTCGGCGCCGCGGCCGAGCTCGCCGCTGCCCGAGGCCGCCTGATGGGCGCGCTGCCCAAGGGCGGGGCGATGGTCGCTGTCGAGGCAACGGAGCAGGAGGTCGCCGAGTCGATTGCCGGCAGGGAGGACGAGCTGGCGATCGCCGCTATCAACGGTCCCACCGCGACGGTCATCTCGGGTGCCGAGCGGGCAATCGACGACGTCCGCGCCTACTGGCAGGAGCAGGGTCGCAGAAGCAAGCGCCTCACCGTCTCCCACGCCTTCCACTCGCCGCTGATGGAGCCGATGCTCGCCGAGTTCGCCGAGGTGGCGGGATCCCTCGCCTACAGCGAGCCCAAGCTCCCGATCGTCTCCAACCTGAGCGGCGAGCTGCTCAGCGCCGAGCAGGCCACCGACCCCACCTACTGGGTGCGGCACGCGCGTGAGCCGGTGCGCTTTGCCGCCGCGGTCGAGACCCTGCGGCAGCAGGGCGCGAGTACGTATTTAGAGCTGGGGCCCGACCCGGTGCTCTGCGCCATGGCTCGCGAGTGCTTTGGGGAAGCTGAGCAGGCTGCATTCGTGCCGACCCTGCGCGAGGGTCGAGCGGGGGCGGAGGTCATCACCACGGCGATCGCCCATGCCCACGTAGCGGGAGCGAAGCCCGACTGGGAGACCTTCTTCGCCGGCACCGCTGCCAGGCGTGTCCCGCTGCCCACCTATCCCTTCCAGAGGAAGCATTACTGGCTTGACTCCGCACAGAGCGGAGCTGGGGATCTGACCGCCGCCGGACAGGCAGCCGCGGATCATCCCCTGCTGGGAGCGGCCGTTGAGCTGGCAGGCCCTCGCGACGAGGGCCTGCTGCTCACCGGCCGCCTCTCCCTCACCACCCACCCGTGGCTGGCCGACCACGTCGTCCACGGTG
>JBAREU010000250.1:0-4129 GCA_049796515.1 Solirubrobacterales bacterium | reverse complement strand
GCGTCCTGCCGGCCCGGCTGTCGCGATCGTCGGCTCCGAGCGGGCCGGCAACGGCTCCGTGCCCGAAGACGCGGTGCGCCGCGCCGCCTCGCTCGAGGACGTCTTCGTCCTGCTCACCGGAGAGGAGGCGGAGTGAGCAACGGCCAGAAGAAACTGCGGCGGCTGGAACCGGCGGCGATCGGCGGCGTGATGAGCCGCGAGCTCGCCAACTTCCGCACCTACTGGAAGGGGACGACCTTCTCCAGCGTGCTCGAACCGATCGTCTACCTGCTCGCCTTCGGCCTCGGCCTCAGCGCGACGCTGGTCGACGAAGTCGGCGGCGTCCCCTACGTCGAGTACGTCGGCACCGGCATGGTCGCCACCGCGGTGATCTTCTCCAGCGCCCTGCCGGCGATGTTCGGCACCTTCGTCAAGCACCGCTTCCAGAACACCTACGACGCGATCCTCGCCGCCCCGGTCGACATCGAGGAGCTGGTCAGCGCCGAGATGCTCTGGATCGGCATCCGCGCCAGCATCTACGGCTGCGTGCCGCTGCTGGTGACGATCCTCTTCGGCCTCGCCCCCGAGCCAGGGATGCTGCTGACGCCGCTCTTCTGCCTCGCCACCGCGCTCGGCTTCGCCGGCTTCGGCATCGCGATGGCTGCAACGGTCGCCAAGATCGACCAGTTCAACTACGTGACCGCGCTCTTCGTCACGCCGCTCTTCCTCGTCTCGGGCGCCTTCTTCCCGATCGACGAACTACCCGAGGGCGTGCAGGTGGTCGCCCAGCTCAACCCTCTGCACCAGCTGGTCGAACTGGTTCGCGGCGGCGCCTTCGGCTTCGACCCGATCGACATCGTCCGCTTCGCCGGCCTCGTCGCCTTCGCCCTGATCATGTGGCGGATCGCCATCCGCCAGATGTCGAAACGCCTGATCGACTGACCCGCCGACGGGCCCGTCGGCGGATGTAGGCTGGCGCCGCCATGGCTGGTGGGTTCAAGCGGTCGTCGCGCTTCGGGATCGTCGGTGTCCTTGTCGTGATGGCGGCCTGCGCGGCGATCGGGCTGACGCTGGGCAGCGGCCAGGCGAACCCCAAGCTGGCCCTCGGCCTGATCTTCGGCGTGGTCGCGCTCTTCGTGGTCGTCCTCTTCGCCCTGCAGCGGGCCGACCTCAACCGCGTTTCAGGGTCGGACGCCCGTGACAGTTCCCACGCTGCCGCGGAAGGGGGGCGGAAGCTCGAGAACCCGACGACGCTGGACGACGCCGACCTCTGGGCAGCGATGGCCGTGAAGCCGATCGACTCCGAGGCGGTCAAGGCACGCGCCGCCGGCTGGGAGGCCGGCCGGCGCAGCCAGAACCTGGCGATGCTGGTGACGCTGCTGATCTTCCTCACGGTGCCGCCGATCTACTTCTTCGAAAGCTTCGTGCCGCTGCTGATCGGCGGGCCGCTGATCGCGCTCGCGGCGGTCTGGGGGAGCATCCGGGCGCTGATGCCCGGCGGTGAGATGGACAAGGGCTACGAGAACGTCGGCGTGGCGATGGCGCCGCTGGGACTCGAGGTGACTGAGCGGCCGCAGGTCAGCATCGAGACGCGCGACCCAACCACGGGACGTGTCGGACCAAAGATCCGCGGCGCGCTCGTGCTCGAGGGCGAACGCCACGGGCGGCGTGTCTCGGTCCGGCTCGGCAGCACTGAGACGACCACGCGCAGCGAAGTCAAGGTGGCCGGCCCGGTCACCGATTTCGCCGCCAAGTCGCGTGACGGTCGTGTCCGCCCCGACAACGGCGCGCCGGAGGGCGTCGTCGCTGCGCTGAAAGCGGCCCCCAACTCGACCCGCTGGAAAAAAGTCGCCGTCGAGGGCGGCCCTGACGGCATCGAGATCACCCGCAAGGGCGGCGGGCAGGCCGACTGGCTCTGCGACCTCTGGCTCGCCGAGCGGCTCGCGGAGCGTTGAGCCGAGCCCTGCAAACCACCCGCGGGCGCCTCGTCGTCCTCCTGGCAGCAGTCGTCGCCGTCCTGCTCGGCAGCGCTGCGCTTGCCTCCTGCTCGACCCCTCGACCCTGCAGGACGACGAGGGCGCCGCGGAGCTGGAGCGGCGGTTCTCGCCCCGCCCCGACGGTTGAAATGGACCGTGCACCCGCCTTCGAAGCGAGGTCCCCAGGCGTGTCCGTCGGGCTTGGCTCGGGTCGGGCTCGCCTGCGGCACCCGCGGCTTCCGCTTAAGGCTGCTTCCTTCCGGACCTGACCTGATTCACGTGCCCACGTCGCGCAGGACCCGGCCGTCAACGCCGCCCCCGGCGGACCGGTCCCGAAGGCCAGCCCCTAAGAACGGGATTTCGGCCCCGCTAGAGCGGATTGCGGGTTACAGGGCACCGCTGATTCCCCGCCTAGCACGGTCCGCGTCCCATCCTATCGGGGCGCGGCTACCCGGCTTACCCCGCCGGATCAGCTTGCGGCTCTCGAGCAGGGTCGCGGCAGTCTTTCATTGCCATAGCGACGGTGGACGGACGTAGGATCGGGCCGCCTTGATCGAGGTCGACTCAGAGTCCTTCTTCGTCATTGTCGTGATCGCCGCGGTGGCGGCGGTGACGGTCGCCATCGTGCCACGGCGCTTCACCCCGCCGGTCGTCGTCGTCGAGCTGTTCCTCGGAATCCTCGTCGGCCCCGAGGTCCTCGGCCTAGCCGAGACCGACAACTTCATCGACTTCTTCTCGAATCTCGGCCTGGGGATGCTCTTCTTCTTTGCCGGCTACGAGATCGATTTCGAGCGGATCAAGGGGAGGCCGTTGAAGCTCGGCATCGCCGGCTGGCTGCTCTCGATCGGGCTCGCCTACGGGATCGGCGGCGTCCTCGCCGCGGCTGGAATCGTCGTCTCCTTCCTCTACACCGGCTCGGCGATGGCGACGACGGCGATTGGCACGCTGATCCCGATCCTGCGCGACAACGGCGAGCTGAAGACCAGATTCGGCACCTACCTGCTGGCCGCAGGGGGGGTCGGCGAGTTCGGGCCGATCCTGCTCATCACCCTGGTGCTCTCGACCGCCAATCCGCTGCACGAGGCGGCGATCCTGGTCGCCTTCGTCGTCCTCGCCCTGGTCATGGCGCTGGTCTCCGTGCGGCTGGCGTGGCGTGGCTGGCCGGCGCTCGAGCGCACCTTCGAGGCAAGCAGCCAGCTCGCTGTGAGGATCACCGTGCTGCTGGTCTTCGGCCTCGTCCTGCTCGCCAGCAAGCTCGGGCTCGACGTCCTGCTGGGCGGCTTCGTCGCCGGCATGATCGTGCGCATGGCGCTGAAGGGGCGCGAGCTGCAGGTCTTCGAGTCGAAGCTGACCGCGGTCGGCTTCGGCTTCTTCGTCCCCTTCTTCTTCGTCACCAGCGGCATCGAGTTCGACCTCAGCGCACTTGGCTCGGTCACGGCGCTGCTCAAGCTGGCGATGTTCTTCGCCCTCTTCTTCGTCGTCCGCGGCCTGCCGGCGTTGCTGCTCTACCGCGGCGTGCTGCAGGCACGCCAGCGCGCCGCCCTCGCCTTCTTCTCGGCGACCGAGCTGCCGCTCGTCGTCGCGATCACGACGATCGCGATCGAGACGGGGCACATGAAAGCCTCAACCGCCGCAGGGCTGGTCGGGGCGGCGATGCTCTCGACCCTGATCTACCCGTTCGCCGGCCTCGCCCTGCAGAAGCGCGCGGTCGAGCGGGGGGAGACGAACCCGCCGCCCGACCCGGCCCTCGCCTGAGCGCTACCGCTGCCGGATCAGCACCCGGCTGCGTGCGTACGTGGTCGTCACCTCGCCCACCCGAACCTTCTGCACAACGAGCAGGCGCTTGCGCCTGGCGAGCCTGTCGCGGAAGCGTGGCTTGACCCGCAGGGCGATGAGCCTGGCACGGCCCCCGGCGACCCTGACCGTGCGCCGCTGCGTCACTCGGACCCGCTTCCTGATCATGCCCTGGGCGGTGATCCGGCAGGCGCTCCCAGCCCGTTTCGGGCAGCGCAGCCTGATGAAGACGCGCTTGCCGCTGAGCGCGGCGCTCGCGGAATCGGCGCGGCGCACACTGGTGAGCAACTCGTCCGCACTGAGGCCCGCGGGCGTGCTGGTGGCGGCGACGGACCAGGCGGCCCCCGGATCGCCACCGCCACCAGGAGACCCGGCGGCTC
>JBAREU010000249.1:0-2531 GCA_049796515.1 Solirubrobacterales bacterium | reverse complement strand
GTGGCGGCCGCGCGGGAGGCGGCGCGGCGCGGCGGACTTGGATCTGGCGCGGGCTTTGGCCATGGTCGCGAACGGACTATGCCGTTACACGTACAGGGTAGTTCTTAAATATCCCCCGGTCAACGGGTGGGTTTTTGCCCTCTCCCTATTCAGCGCCGAAGAGCTGCTCTACGAAGAAACGTGCGGCAGGATCGAGTCGGTCCCCATAGGTGCGCTCGGCGACCGCGAGCACCTCCTCGGCTCGCGTGAGCCCCAGCTCGGCGGCGAGCAGGCGAAGATCGGCCTCGTCCTCGCCGACCCGGTGGGCAAGGACCTTGAGCGCCAGCAATACCTCGGGGGAAGCGGTGAGGCAGCGAAGACCGGGTAGGTCGAGAACGGGCGCGGCGGCGGGGTCGCTTCCTGCCAGAAATCCCTTCACGGCATCGTTCAGCCAACCACCCGGCAATTCGAGGCGCTCCGCCACAACCGCAGCCGCATCGTAGACGACGGCCTTCGGCTCGAACACGGCATCGATGTCGTGGGTCGCCCGCCTCTCGTCGAAGGCGAGGGCGATCGCGGCACCACCCACGACATACATCTCCGCACTCACGCCTCGGCCCTCCAGCTCGTGGGCCAGGGCGGTGAGCGCCTTGACGATCTCGTCGCGGTCCATTGCTCAGACGCGATGCAACGAACGCTCGGGAATGAAGACCCCCCGCCGCCGGAAAGCCGCCGGCGCCTGGGCTATCGACACCGCGCGAAAGCCGCGCGTCTCGCTGACGAACCAGAAGCGATCCAAGAACCGGTCGGGCTCGACCGACCAGGCCGGCCGTTGCAGCTCGTGAACGGCCGCGAGGTGCTCGGCCAATGCGCCGAGGTACGCATCC
This sequence comes from Solirubrobacterales bacterium, assembly GCA_049796515.1. Taxonomy (GTDB): domain Bacteria; phylum Actinomycetota; class Thermoleophilia; order Solirubrobacterales; family 70-9; genus VRUE01. The sequence continues at coordinate 1,665 of JBAREU010000249.1, read as the reverse complement.
TTACGAGGATCGCCGGTCGACTCCGGGCGCCGCTCGATGACCTCACCCCTCGAGCGATCGTCCCCCCGCAGTGCAAACTCGTCGAGAAACTCCCGAACCGCACGATGAAAGTCCTCACCCTGACGGGTGCGCTGCGCCACACCGGCAAGGGTCTGGCTCAATCGCTCGGCCTTAGGCGGGTGCGCCTTGAGCCAGTCCGAGCGCGTGGTGAGTGGCGTTGCCATCGCGACGGAGATGGTAAGTGCTCAATCGGTTAGCGCCTCCCGGCGCTGCCGCTCAGCCAAGGCTCGGGCGCATTTGGCGCAGACGCTTCACCCGCTCTTCGATCGGCGGGTGGGTGGAGAAGAGGCCGGCAATGCCACCGCCCCTGAAGGGCTTAACGATGTAGAGCGGCTCGGCCGCCTGGTTGACCCGCATCGGAATCGCTTCCGCCCCCTGCTCGAGCCGCAACAGGGCGCTCGCCAGCGACTCGGGGTTGCCGCAGATCGCGGCGCCACCGGCGTCGGCCGCGTACTCACGCTGGCGCGAGATCGAGAGCTGGATGATCGTCGCCGCGATCGGCGCCAACAGGACGAGCGCGAGCGAGGCGACGAGGCTGAGCGGCGACTCGTCGTCGCCGCCGAACCACATCATCATGTAGGCGAGGTAGGTGATCGCGGCACCGATCGCCGAGGCGACCGACTGGATCAGGATGTCGCGGTGTTGGATGTGGGCGAGCTCGTGGGCAAGGACACCGCGCAGCTCGTCCTCGGAGAGCAACTTGGTGATGCCCTGGGTGACCGCAACGGCCGAGTGTTTCGGGCTGCGGCCGGTGGCGAAGGCGTTCGGCTGCTCCTGCGGGATCATGTAGAGGCGCGGCATCGGCAGGCCGGCGCGGGTCGTCAATTCGCGCACGATCTGGTAGAGGCGCGGCGCTTCGGACTCGTCGATCGGCTTGGCGCCGCTCATTTTCAGCGCCAGCTTGTCGCTGAAGAAGTAGGAGCCGAGGTTGATCAGCAGGGCGATGCCGAGGAAGATCGCCGCGGTGCTGGGCCCGCCGATCAGGGCGCCGATCAGAACCAGCAGGCCGGAGAGGGACGCCAGCAGGATCGTCGTCCGCAGGGTGGCGCCGAAGGTGGACTGCTTGGTGGTCGTCATCGCATCCGCTCCTATCCGAGGTTTGTGCAGCCTGTGAAGTATTGCCGCGAAAGGCCGATCCGGCCATAGGGGGCAGCCCCTATTCTCGCCCCTGTGACGACCCTGGTCATCGTCCTGCTCGCCGTCGTCGCGGCGGCGCTTGCCTTCCAGCTCGTCGCCACGCTGCGCCGTCTGGCCCCCCTGGAGACCCTGATCGAGGAAATGGAGAAGGTCGACCTGAACCGGCCCGGTCCGGTCCTGCCCAACTCGATCGACGGTGTCGCCGAGACCGAGGAGGTCGCACGGATCGAGCTCGCCTTCCTGCGCATGATGCGCCGCCTGGAAGCGGAGCGACGCCGCGCCGGCAGCGCCACCCTGCGGGCACAGGAGGAGGAGAGGGCGCGGGTCGCGCGCGACCTCCACGACGAGGTCAACCAATCGCTGACCGGGTTGCTGCTGCGGCTCGAGGCGGTGCGCGAGGCGGCGCCGCCGGAGCTGGAGCCCGAGCTGGCAGCGACGCGCGCTCTCGCCAACCAGGCGATGCAGGAG
>JBAREU010000248.1:0-1886 GCA_049796515.1 Solirubrobacterales bacterium | reverse complement strand
GGAAATCTGCACAGGACGATAAGTGGAGTTTCTGCCTGACAGCGGCCACGGTTGTGCCGAGCGAATCAGGAGAGACGATGAGCAGAAGACCGCGCCGGAACCACACACCGGGCTTCAAGGCGAAGGTGGCGCTTGCCGCCATCAAGGGCGATCGAACACTGGCTCAGCTGGCGGAGCAGTTCGACGTTCACCCCAATCAGATCACAACGTGGAAAGCGCAGCTGGAGGGCGGGGCGGCCGACGTGTTCGGAGCTGGGAGCACGGCGCCGATCACTCCCACCGTCGATGTGAAGTCGCTGCACGCCAAGATCGGCGAGCTGACTCTCGAGAACGATTTTTTAGAGGGAGCGCTCACCAAGGCGGGATTGCTGAGCGCAAAGCGATGATCGACCGTGACCACGATCTGCCGATCAGCAAGCAGGCGGAAGTTCTGCGCATCAGCCGTGGCAGTGTATACTATCTGCCGCGACCGGTGTCGGCAGCCGACCTGGCGCTGATGCGGCGGCTCGACCAGTTGCATCTGGAGTTTCCTTTCGCCGGGAGCCGAATGCTGCGCGGTCTAGTGGCTGCCGAGGGATGCAAGGTGGGCCGTCGGCATGTGAAGACGCTGATGCGGCGGATGGGGATAGAGGCGCTCTATCGCCGCCCGCGCACCACCAAGCCCGAGCCCGGCCACAAGATCTACCCGTATCTGCTGCGCGGCCTGGAGATCACACGGCCGAACCAGGTGTGGGCGATGGACATCACGTACATCCCCATGGCGCGCGGCTTCGTCTATCTGGCCGTCGTGCTCGACTGGTTCTCTCGCCGCGTGCTGGCGTGGCGGCTGTCGATCACGATGGAAGCTTCGTTCTGCGTCGAGACGCTGGAGGATGCTCTGGCGCGTCACGGCAAGCCGGAGGTCTTCAACACCGATCAGGGCTCACAGTTCACGGGCACGGCCTTCACCGGCGTGCTCGCCAACAACGACATTGCGATCAGCATGGACGGCAAGGGCGCATGGCGTGACAACGTGTTCGTCGAGCGGCTGTGGCGCAGCGTCAAGTACGAGGAGGTGTATCTGCGGGCCTACGACGGTGTCAGTGAGGCGCGCAGTTCGATCGGCCGCTATCTCGACTTCTATAATGACCGACGCCCACATTCGAGCCTTGACGGCGCGACACCCGATCAAGCCTACTTCACCCCGCTGCCCTTCCGCATGGCAGCCTAACCCCGGCAGAGGCTCCACTTATCGAAGCGGAAATTCTGTTCAGACAACCGGGACCACCTCTGTCGGCACGGCGTGGTAGGCGAAGTAGCCTCTGACAACCTGCGCCAGCCAGCGCCCCTGTTCGGGGATCGGCTGCTTCCGCCGTCGCATCTCCTCCTTGATCTCCTTGAGCTTGCCCCGCATGCAGTCCCGCCGGGATTTCCTCTTGAGGAGGAACTTGCCATGACGGGAACGTCCGCAAATGTGGGTGAAGCCGAGGAAGTTGAAGGTCTCCGGCTTGCCGAGCCCGCGTCGAGTACGCCAGTCCGCCGCGTGGCGGCCGAACTCGATCAGGCGCGTCTTGTCCGGATGCAGCGACAGCGCGAACTCCTCGAAGCGCGTTTGCATCGCATCCCAGAACCGCCGGGCATCGGCCTCGCGCTCGAAGCCGACCACAATGTCGTCGGCATACCTGACGAGTACCATATCGCCCGTGGCCTCACGCTGTCGCCAGCACGCGGCCCAAAGGTCAAACACGTAGTGCAGGTAGACATTGGCAAGGAGCGGCGAGATCACCGAGCCTTGTCCCGTACCCTTGTCACTGGTCGTGACGACCCCGTCTTCCAGGACACCCGCTCTGAGCCATTTCTGGATCAGGCGGACGATGCGTGGGTCGCCGATCCGATGCTCGACAAAA
>JBAREU010000247.1:0-3117 GCA_049796515.1 Solirubrobacterales bacterium | reverse complement strand
CCGCCAGCCCGTCCAGTGCGCCGGCCCAGGCGAGGCGCTCGAGGCCGTCGCGGCTGGCGCTCGAGCGTGAGGCGAGGTCGGCGATCCCACGGTAGGCCCCGCCGCGCTCTCGCTCGGAGACCAGGCTCCTCATCTCCCCCTCCCGCACCCCCTTCACGTAGCCAAGCCCAATCCGCACCACCAACCCCCCACGCACCTCGGGTCCGACCGCCGACGGGCCTGAAAGTGGACATATAGGACGCTTTGAGGCCCATCGACGGGGGTGGCGGGGTGTTTCTACGTGGCACTGGACCTGGCTGCGGTTGGCGTCGGGGGGCGCCAGGCGGACGCCACGGCGCTGCGCCTCGTGGACCAGGGCGTCGGGCGGGTAGAAGCCCATCGGCTGCTCGTTGAGCAGCGAGCAGAGGAACTCCGGCGCGTAATGGATCCGCAGCCAGGCCGATTGGTAGGCGAGCAGGCCGAAGGCGGCTGAGTGGGCCTTGGGGAAGCCGAAGCCGGAGAAGCCCTGGATCTGCTCCCAGACCCGCTCGGCCGTCTCCTCCGGTACGTCATTCTCCTTCGCCCCGGCGACAAAGGAACGGCGGTAGCCGCGGATTGCCTCCTCGGAGCGCTTGCGGCTCATCGCCCGCCGCAGCCCCTCCGCCTCGGCCGAGCTGAAGCCGGCCAGGTGCATTGCCACCTCGAGCACCTGCTCCTGGTAGACGATCGTGCCGAGCGTGTCGTGCAGCACCGGCTTCAGCAGCGGGTGCTCGTAGGGGATCTCGTAGGCGGGATCCTCGCGCAGCCGCTTGCGTCGCTCTATATAAGGGTGGACGGCGCCGCCCTGGATCGGCCCCGGGCGGACCAGCGCCACCTGCACGGTGAGGTCGTCGAGGTTTTGCGGCCGGGTGCGGGGCAGCATCTGCATCTGGGCGCGACTCTCGATCTGGAAGACGCCGGTCGTCTCGGCGGCGCGGATCGATTCGTAGGTTTCGGCGTCGTCGAGTGGGATGCGCGAAAGGTCGACCTGCTCGCCCCGCGCCCGCCCGACCTCCTCGACGCAGCGCTCGACCGCGGAGAGCATCCCCAGCCCGAGCAGGTCGATCTTGAGGAAGCCGGCGTCGGCGCATGAGTCCTTGTCCCACTGGACGATCTGCCGCCCCTCCATCGCCGCCGGGACGACCGGGCAGACGTCGAGCAACGGCTGGGTGGAGATCACCATCCCGCCCGGGTGCTGGGAGGCGTGGCGGGGCAGCCCCATCGCCTCGGCGGTGAGGGCGATCAAGACCTGCCAGCCGCGCGAGGCGGCGCGGTCGGCGCCGATCGCGGCGACGACGTCGCGCTGGATCTCGCCGGAGCGCTCGTGGAAGCCGACCGTCTTCGCCACCCGCTCGATCTCGGCGGGCGGCAACGCCAGTGCCTTGCCGAGGTCGCGCACGGCGCCGCGCGGCCGGTAGGTGGGGAAGGCAGCGACGAGGGCGGAGCGGTCGGCGCCGTAGCGGTCGTGCACCCGGGGGATCAGCTTCTCGCGGATGTCGCGGGGGAAGTCGAGGTCGATGTCGGGCACCGCCGCCACCTCGTCGTTGAGGAAGCGGCCGGCGAAGAGCTCGGCCTCGACCGGGTCGACGTGGGAGAGGCCGGTCAGGTAGCAGACGATCGAGCTGACGCTGGAGCCACGGCCCCGGCCCGGTGGCAACACGGCGCGTGCCGACTCGGGGCCGCGCACCTCGAGCGCCACCTCGCGGGCCAGCTCGAGCAGGTCGCGGTGCAGGAGGAAGAAGCCGGCGAGGCCGAGCTTGCGGATCGTCGCCAGCTCGGCCTCAAGGCGCGCCTCGGCTTCGGCACGGAACCGCGAGCCGGCGTAGCGCTCGGCGAGCCTCGCCTGGCAGACCCCGGCGAGCTTGCAATCCGCGGCCGGATCTTCGGAACCGGGGTAGCGGTAGCCCAGCTCCGCTGTCAGGTCGAAGCTGAGCCGCTCGGCGAGACAGAGGGTCTCGGCGACCGCCCCGGGATGCTCGGCGAAGCGCGCTGCCATCGCCTGGGGCGAGGCCAGCGCCGAGGCCGAGTTGCCGCGCCGCTCGGGCTCGCTGGCCTCGAGCGTCGTCCCCAGCCGCACCGCGACGAAGGCGTCCTGGAGGTGAGCCCGGCGGCGGGCATGGGAGTGGACATCGCCGCTCGCCACGCAGAGAACGCCGAGCCGCTCGGCGAGGCCGGCGAGCCAACGGTTCCGCGCCCGGTCGCGGCGCCAGTAGGGACGCTGCAGCTCGACTCGGAAGCGATCGCGACCGAAGGCGGCGAGCAGGCGGCGAGCTGACGCCGCTCCTTCCGCTGGGGCGTCCCGTTCCCAGGCACCGGCCACAGCCCCGTCGCGGGAACAGCCGGAGAGGCAGACCAGGCCCTCGACGTGCTCCTCCAGCTGCCCAAGCGTCACCGAAGGCTGCCCGGCGGTCCGCCCGGTGTTGTCGCGGGTGTGGGAATGGGCTTTGGTCAGCAGCTGGCAGAGGTTGCGGTACCCAGCCGCGCTTTCGACCAGAAGGGTGAGATGAGCGAGGCCGGCGCCCGTCCCGACCGTCACCTCAGCCCCGGTGATCGCCCGCACGCCGAACCCCTTACAGGCATGGGCGAATTCCATCGAGCCCCAGATCCCGTCGTGATCGGTGAGGGCGAAGGCCGGGTAGCCGCGCTCAGCCGCGGCGGCGGCCAGCTCCATCGGGGTCGAGGCACCGTCGAGGAAGGAGAAGGCCGAGTGGGCGTGCAGCTCGATGTATGGAGCGGCGCTCATCGCACCCACTCAGGTGCGTTGCCGATACCAGCGCCCGCTGCTGTTGCGAAAGACGACCACGTTGCGCCCGTCGGCAAGGACGAGCTCGAAGTAGTGACGCCACAGCCGCCGCAGGGTCCACCAACGATCCTCGACCACCCACTCCTCCCGAACCGCCTCGACAGCAACCCCCTCGACCGCCCGCGGCACGCCTTCCGCGTCGACCTCAACCACCACCCGCCGGGGCGCATAGAGCCGCCGCACTCCGGGCGTCATCGCCCTGAGACCGGAAAGGGGGTCAGCAGGGCGCGGCGCTCGGGGACGCGGGAGGAGGCGTCGACCGGGAGAATCTTGAGCAGGGAGTCGGTGCCCTGGGC
>JBAREU010000246.1:0-3187 GCA_049796515.1 Solirubrobacterales bacterium | reverse complement strand
CCCCCCGGCGACCGCGAGGAGCTGGCGGCGATCCGCGCCCGCGTCGACGAGGTCTCCGAGCGGATCGGTCACCGGATCAAGATCCTCGTCGGCAAGCCGGGTCTCGACGGCCACTCCAACGGCTCCGAGCAGATCGCCCTGCGCGCCCGCGACGCCGGCATGGAGGTGATCTACCAGGGCATTCGGCTCACCCCTGAGGAGATCGCCGAGTCGGCGCTGCAGGAGGACGTCGACGTGGTCGGCCTCTCGATCCTCTCCGGCTCCCACCTCGAGCTCGTGCCCGAGGTCGTGCGGCGGTTGCGCAGCGAGGGAGTCGAGGCACCCGTGGTCGCCGGCGGCATCATTCCCCCCGCCGACGCCGAGCGGCTGCGCAAGGCCGGCGTCGACGGCGTCTACACCCCCAAGGACTTCGACATCAACAAGATCATGGGCGAGATCGCCAGCCTGGTCGAGCGGCGGGTCACCAGCGGCGCGACGGCCTGAGCGCCCCCCCGGCTGGCGCCGAGGCCGCTTCGGCGCCACAATGGAGGAATGAGTGAGCTGAACGGCGACCGCTCGGCCTGGCTGCGCTGCTATCGCTGCTGGTCGCAGAACCTCGAGATCCAGATGCACTACGACGCGATCCGCCGGATCGACCCCGATACGGGCGTCCCGGCGGAAGGCATCGACGAAGTGCAGGAAGCGGTCGTGCAGTGCCTCGACTGCATGCACGATCAGCCACACCTTGCCTTCCAGGACGACCGCGTCGTGCCGATCGAGGATCGCTGGGAGCGGATGGTCGCCGGCACGCCCTGGGTCGCCTCCTGCACGGTCACCGTCGACCAGGACCGGGTCGAGAGCTGCGCCGGCCCCGAAGCGGCCGAGTTGCTCGCCTACGGCGCCCTCGGCGAGGCCGGGGTGCGCGAGTTCTTCGCCCACGTCCGCTTCCATAAACATGACGAGGAGCGGATCGTCGTCCACATGCTGGTCGAGCTCTACGCCCGCTCGGCCGAGGAGGCGACCGAGGTACTCGAAGCAGCAGCCCACGGGCTGCTCGAGATCACCTCGCTCGCCGAGGAGTCGCGGCCCCCCGCGCACGCCTCGGACGAGGCGCACTGAGTCGGGCGCAAATCCGTCATACATGCGTCCGTTGTCCTTGTAGACGACCCCGCTGCAAGCTTGCGTGCCGGGTAAACCGAAACATCGAACTTGCCGATGGGTCTACATCTATGGAGACTTCCCCGTACCAGCGCCATCTCGTCCCTTACCACCTGACCAAGGCCCTCCGCCCGAGGTAGCCATCATGGAGAGTTCCACCGCAGCCCAATCGCAGACCGGCCCGCACGCCCGTGCGGAGTACGTCGAAGAGGCCACAAGGGCCAGCCGCGCGCGCCGGCGCGGCGCGGTGCTGGCGCGGATGCTCTACTTCGGCGACTCCCTCGCCGCCTGCATCGCGGCCGCCCTCGCGATCACGATCCTCGGCCTGACCTCCTTCGGGGGGCTCGCTTTCGCGGTCTGCACGACGCTGCTCTGGCCCTTCGCGGCCTTCAGCATCGGCCTCTACCGCAGCGACCAGCTCTCCGCCTGGGCCTCGGCCGTGACCGAGATCCCGCGCGGCTTCGTCGCCGTGCTGCTGATCACCTGGCCCCTCTTCGGCGTCGCCTCCGCGCTGCAGCTCGATCACATCGTCACCCTTACCTTCATCACCGTCGGCGCCATCGCCGCCCTCACCGGCATCGCCAGGACCGCCGTCCGCGCCGGCCTGCACCGGGCGCCAGAGCTGCGCCAGCGCACCCTCATCCTCGGCTCCGGCCTGGTCGCCGGCCAGCTGGTCGAGAAGCTCCACAACAACGTCCAGTTCGGGCTGGACCCGGTCGGGATCGTCGACGACGAGGTGCACGAGATCGGCACCCCGGACCTGCCCTGGCTCGGCCGCTTCACCGACCTCGACAAGATAATCAAGGCGCAAGCGATCGACCGGGTGATCATCGCCTTCTCGCGCGCCAGCCACGAGCAGCTACTGGAGTCGATCCGTGCCTGCCGCGACGCCGGCGTCACCGTCGACGTCGTCCCCCGCCTCTTCGAGTTCCTCGACGGCGTGCGCGCTCTCGATCAGGTCGGCGGGCTGCCGCTGCTCTCGATCGGGGCGCCGATGTTGACCTCGGCGTCGGTCGCCGCCAAGCGCCTCCTCGACACGGTCGGCTCGCTAGCCCTGATCCTTGTCTTCTCGCCGGTGATGATCGCGACCGCGATCGCGATCAAGCTCGAGTCGCGCGGGCCCGTCTTCTTCCGCCAGCCGCGGGCCGGACGCGGCAACAGCAGCTTCCAGCTGATCAAGTTCCGCTCGATGTACGTCGACGCCGAGCAGCGCAAGGCGGAGATCGCGGAGCTCAACGAGTCCGACGACGGCGTCATGTTCAAGATCCGCAGTGACCCGCGCGTGACCCGGGTCGGCAGGTTCATCCGCCGCTTCTCGCTCGACGAGCTGCCGCAGCTGTTCAACGTGCTGCGGGGCGAGATGAGCCTGGTCGGCCCACGTCCGCTGATCTTCCCCGAGACCGCCGCCCTGGAGGAAAACTGGCACCTGCGGCGGCTCGAGCTGCGGCCCGGCCTGACCGGCCCCTGGCAGGTCTACGGCCGCTCGCAGAGCCCCTTCCAGGAGATGGTGCGCTTCGACTACCAGTATGTGGCCGGCTGGTCGCTGGCGCGCGACATCGAGATCCTCCTCGCCACCCTTCCAGCGGTTCTCTCCGGCCGTGGCGCCTACTGAGCGGGACCCCGCCGCGGCACCGCTGCGCATCCTCCACGTCGTCGAGGCGTTCGGAGGAGGCGTGTTCGAGATGGTCAGAACGCTGGCCGGGCGGCTCGCCGAGGCGGGCGAGAGCGTCGCGATCGCCTACGGGCGACGCCCGGAGACGCCGGCGTTGGTACGCGAGCTGGTCGCCCCCGCGGTCGAGCTGTACGAGCTGCCGTGGCAGCGTCGCGGCCCGCTCGAGCAGGTGCGAGCCGGGCGTCACCTGCGTCACCTGGTGGGGGCCTGGCAGCCCGACGTCATCCACCTCCACTCCTCCTTCGCCGGCGTCGTCGGCGCGATCACCCTGGACCGATCGATCCCGATCGTCTACACCCCCCACGGCTACTCGTTCACGATGGGCGACCAGGGTCGCCTGCGGCGCCTCGCCTACCGGGCGCTCGAGCGATCGACGGC
>JBAREU010000245.1:0-16436 GCA_049796515.1 Solirubrobacterales bacterium | reverse complement strand
TGGGCGGCCCGCCCGAGCGGCAAGCGGCGATGCCGGCGCACGGGGCCGCCGAGGTCGAGGCGCGGTGAAGCCGATCGTCGACTTTGCGGTTCGCCGTCCGCGACTTGTCGTCGGCGTCTGGGTCGCGCTCGTAGCCATGCTCGGCCTTGTCGGCCTGCGCATCGAGGACCAACTGCACCTGACGAACCCAACCGTGCCGGGAAGCTCCTCAGCGCGCACGCAGGCGGTCGTGGCCGAACAGTTCGGCGACGAATCGGCACTCGTCGCCGAGCTCGGCGGACCGCCGGCGCAGCTGCAGGCAGCCGGACCGCGCATCGCCCGGGAGCTGGCGCGAATCCCACACGTCTCGGTCGTCTCGCCGTGGATCTCCGGAATTTCTCCGGCCCTGCGACCGGACCCCTCGAAAGCGATCCTCCTGCTGGGGATCAGACAGCCCTTCGAGCGCGTCGCCCAGGACGTCGTTCCGGTCATTCGCGAAAGGCTCGAGCGAACGTCCCCAGCGGCGATCGAGCACCACGTAACCGGCTATGCCGACATCGCCGGCGGGATCGAGCAGCAAACCTTCGCCGCGCTGAGGACCGCCGAGCTGATCGCCGGTCCGCTGCTCTTCATCATCCTCCTGCTCGTATTCCGCAGCCCAATCGCCGCCGCGGTGCCGCTTTTCCTCGGCATCTCGAGCGTCGCGAGCGGGCGTGGGCTGCTGGCCGGCCTCAACGCCGAGGTGCTTCCCCTCGACGCCGCGGCGCTCAGCTTGGTGAGCATGTTCGGCCTCGCGCTCGGGGTCGATTACTCGCTGCTGCTCGTCTCCCGCTTTCGCGAGCAGCTCGCCGACGGGGAAGCGCCGGCCGATGCCGCCCGCCTGTCCTCGCAAACGGCAGGTCGCACGATCCTGGTCGCCGGGCTCGCCCTCGCGCTGGGAATGATCGCGGGTTATTTCGTCGCGCCGAACCGCCTGCTTTCCTCGGGCAACATCGGCGGGCTCGTGGCCGTCGTCATCAGCGTTGCCGGGGCGATCGCGGTGCTGCCGGCCTTGCTGACGCTGCTCGGCGATCGCGTCAACCGCTTTCAGTTCGGCACGAGCTGGGGGCGGCGCGGCGGTCTCGCCGGTCTCGCCTGGCGGGCGGTCTCGCGCCCCCTGCTCGCCGCCGGGCTGGTCCTCATTGCCCTACTCGCCCTCTGCATCCCGGCGATCGGCCTGAAGGTCGCGCCGCCCAGCGACGGCTCGCTTGCCCGCGAGAGCGGCCAGTTGGCCGATTTGCGCGCGATCGGCACCGAGCTCGGCAGCGGTTGGATCACGCCCTACGAAGTCATCGTCCGGGCCCGGAACGGGCTTGTGACCGACCCACGCATCCTCTCCGCGATGGCCGGCTGGGAGGCCCGCCTGGAGCGCGATCCCGCTGTCGCCGCCGCGATGGGCCCACAGTCCATCTATGGCGGCCAGGGGCCACCCAGCAGACGGACGTCATTTGCCACCGACGCGGAAATCAACCTTGAACTGTTGCGTGCGGCGCCGCCGCCGGAACGCGCCGCGGCGGCGATCGCGCTCAATCTGGATCGCGGCGGCACCGCGCTGCGAATGCAGGTGATCAAACGCGCCGGCTTCAGCCCCCTGCTCGCTGACAATGACGCCGCGATCCCCGGCGACCCACTGCGCCAGCGCCTCACCGCCGAGGCCCATGCGCTCGAAGCGAGTACCGGCACGGACATATTCGTCGGCGGCCCCCCCGCCGATCTGCAGGACTTCGCCAGCACGAGCCAGGACCGGCTGCCCGTTCTCGTCGCAGTGCTCAGCCTGGTCACCTTCCTGATCCTTCTCGTCGCCATTCGCTCGCTTGCCGTCGCGCTGATCGCCGTCCTGCTCAACATCCTCACCGTGGGCGCGGCGCTCGGCCTGCTCGTGATCGGCTTTCAAGACACCGGGCTGCTGGCCGAGGCCGGACCGCTCGACGCGATCATCGTGCCGGCGGTGATCGCGATCGCCTTCGGGCTCGCGATCGACTACGAGGTCTTCCTGCTCGCCCGGGTTCGCGAGGAGATGGCGATCGCCGGCGACGCCGACCTCGGCCTGCACAACGCACTGGCCAAGACCGCCGGGATCATCACCGGCGCCGCCGCGATCATGTGCGGAGTCTTCATCGCCTTTGCGACGGCGAGCATCGTCAACCTGCGCGAGTACGGCGTTGGCCTGACCGTGGCCGTGCTGATCGATGCCACGATCGTCCGCCTCGTCCTCCTGCCCGCCACGATCCGGCTGCTTGGCCCGCGCGCCTGGTGGATTCCGGACTGGCTCGACCGTCTGATCGGTCGCTGGCACCTGGAGCGGGGAGCCGAGGTCGACGGAGCTGACGACCGGCAGGACCCCAAGCAAGTTGACCGACCAAAGGAGAAGGCAATGCAGGCCAATGGAACGATCTTCCCCAAGGCGCTCCGCGCGCTGCTCGGGCTCGCCGCCACCCTCGCCGTCCTCTGGCTCGCGACCGGCTACTCGCGGGCTGGCGAGGAGTCGCTCGGCGGGGGGACGAGCGGACGAGCGGAAGCGTCGAAGGTCAAGAACCTCGATGAGACCATGAACATGCAGATCACGAAGGTGAAGGGCAAACGGGTCTCGGCCAAGGGTAGGGCGGTCGGCTCGGTCGCAGGTAAGGGCTCGTTCAAGCTCGTCCTCTCGAACGGATCCCGCGCCACCGCGACGTTCTACGGCCACAACTCGCACGGCACGATCAGCGGAACAGGTGTCGCCAGCTACCGCGTGGACGGCGCGATCTCCTACTACAGCGGCAGAATCACCAGCCTCGAAGGAACCGGCCGCTACGCACGCGCGAGCTCCCGGGGGATCGCGTTCTCCGGCAGCGTGAACCGTCGGACGTACAGGGTCAAGATGCATTTGCGCGGTCAGTGGAATGTTTAGGTCGGCGCTCAAGATCCTCGCGCGAGCCCTGCCGGCCCTGCCGGTGGTGCTCGCGCTCGGCGCCTTCGCCCCACCGGCCACGGCAACCCCGGAGGTAAGCCTGCGAGCCAAGCTCGACCCCTTGAAGCTCGGCGCGGACACGTCCGTCTCGCTCGGTTTCCACGTCACCCCCGGCCCTCACGGGGAGCTTCCGCCGCTCAGCAACTTCGCCCTGCGCCTGCCGTCCGGAATGGGCTTCGCCGCATCGACGCTGGGCTTGGCAACCTGCTCCGCCCCGACCCTGCTGGCGCGGGGCGCCCCCGGCTGCCCGCACGAATCGCTGATCGGCTTCGGCGCCGCGCAGGTCCAGGTTCCCTTCGGCACGCAGGTCGTGCGCGAGACGGCGCGCATATCGATCTTCATGACGCGACCCGTCAGGGGGCACACGACCACGCTCTTCTACTTCGACGGCAGGAGGCCCGTGATCGCGCCCCTTGTACTGCAAAGCGAGATCGTCACCCCGCAGAGCTCGCCCGACTCGGTGCTGACGACGCCGATCCCGCCGATACCCACGGCGCCGGAAGGTCCGGAGGGGGCGATGCTCGCCCTGCGGGCCAGCATCGGCCCACCCGGCCTGCGCTACTTCAAACGCGTCGACCACCGCACCGTTGCGTATCGCCCAAGGGGAATCAGCATCCCCGAGACGTGTCCGCCAGGCGGATTCGCATTCGCTGCGAAGTTCCGTTTTCGGGATGGCAGCCGCACCGAGGCCAGGACCGTGGTGCCCTGCCCGGCGCCGGCCCCTCGCCGCCACAAGCCCGGGGGGACTGACAGATGAGTCGGCGATTCGGCATCGACGCCGTAGCGACGCGAGGACCTCGGCTCGTCGCGACGCCACTTGCCCTCCTCTGCCTGCTGCTGTCGCTTGCCGTCGCCCCCAGCGCGCTGGCGCTGCCGGCGGGCCGTGCCTATGAGCAGGTGACGCCAGCCGACAAGAACGGTGGCGATGTCGGCGGACCGGGGTACGACGGCCTGGTGGCTGGCGCCCTCGCTCAGAGCAGGAGTGACGGCAACGCGATCGCCTACGTCTCGCTGTCCAGCTTCAGCGACACGCTGAGCGCCGAACTCTTCACCAACTACATCTCCTCGCGAGGGAGCGACGGCTGGTCGACCCAAGCGATCTCGCCCCCGGCTGCGACGCCGCCGCGGTTCATCGAATTCTCCCCGTTTCGCTTCTTCGCAAGCGATCTTTCTGCCGGCTTGCTCGAATGGGTCGAACCGGTCCTCGCGAAAGGAGCGCCGCAGGGTTTCAACAACCTCTACGTACGCGAGAGCGGGGATACCTACCAGGTGGTGACCAACGTCGCCCCGCCCAATCTCTCGCCGCTCACCTACCGGATCCGCTTCGCGGGAGCCACGCCGGACTTGAGTCACGTGATATTCGACGCCAACGACGCCCTTGCCCCGGGGGCGCCCAGCGGTACGCGTAGCGTCTACGAGTGGACGGCGTCCTCGCTGCGCCTCGTCAGCGTCCTGCCCGGCCCCGGCGAAGTTGCGGCGGAAAAAGCCGGTGCCGGGGATGCTGATGACAACAGTCTCGCCGACGTCATCTCCGACGACGGCTCGCGCGTCTTCTGGACCGACGGCGCCGGCCAGCTCTACGTGCGCGAGAACGGAGCGCGGACGGTGAAGCTCAATGCGTCCCAGCGGACGATGTCGCTGGGCGACGGCATGGCAAGGCTGCGGGCGATCACGCCCGACGGGTCGAAGGCGATCTTCACCGACCCGATCCCGCTCACCGACGAGCCCAACGACAACGGCGGCCTCTACAGCTACGACCTCGAGACCGAAGCCCTACTCAACCTGACCCCCCACGCCGGCGAACCTCCCAGCGTTCAGGGCACCTTGGGAATGAGCGACGACGGCACGACCGTCTTCTTCGTCGCGACCGCAGTCCTCGCCAGCGGGGCTAGCACCGAGGCGAAAAACCTGTACGTCGTCAGGGGAGACACGATCGAGCTCATCGCCGTTCTCGACGACGAAGATCGCGCCAACTGGTCGGACAACATCGAAACGCGAACCGCGAGAGTCACTCCCGACGGGGGGCATGTGGCGTTCCTGTCGAGGGCGAGCCTGACCGGCTACGACAACACCGACGCTCTCACCGGCGAACCGCACCAGGAGCTGTTCGTCTACGACGTGGCCGGAAGTCACCTCACCTGCGTCTCCTGCAGTCCCAGCGGCGCACGCCCGACCGGAGGCGCGAGCGTTCCCCTCGCCCTCGGCCTCAGCTACCAGCCGCGGATCATCTCCGACGACGGGAACCGCGTGCTCTTCAACAGCGATGACGCCCTGGTGGCGGCGGATGTCAACGGCCGGCAGGACGTCTACGAATACGCGGACGGACGGCCTCAGCTGATCTCCACCGGGACGAGCGGCGACGTCTCGGCGTTGGCGGACATGACCCCAGGGGGGCGCGATGTCTTCTTCACGACCCGCGAGCAGCTGGTTCCGTCCGATCGCGACAACGGCTCGGACATCTACGACGCGCGCATCGGCGGTGGCTTTCCAATTGCGGGCGAAACCATCCCGTGCGCTGGCGAAGCCTGCCGCGGTCCGCTCAGCGCACCACCGACGATCGGTCCCGGTGCCGCAACGTTGTGGCCTGGCGCCGAAATGTTGGACCCCCTCCCGGGCAGGGCGCGAAAAAGATGCGGGGCGCGCTCGAGGAGGGCGAGGGGGAGCCGAGCCAAAGCCCTAAGCGGATCCAAGCGATGCAAGGCGAGCAAGAGGAGGCGAGCATGAGCAGGTCGAAGGCGATCGTCGCGATCTGCGCGGCGGTCGCGCTGCTGTCGACGCTGGCCCCAGCCGCTCGCGCCTCCCTGGACTTTCAGTCCGTCGACTTCTCGATCTCCTCAGCACCACCCCCCGGGGCCGCGCCGGGAGCGGTCGGTCCACCGGAGGTCCAGGCTGGCTCGCACCCTTACCAGGTGAAGGTCGCCTTCGCGTTCACCCGAACCACCAACTCGATCGGCGAACCGATCCCGGCTGGCTCGGCGAAGAACCTCCAGATAGACCTCCCGCCGGGCCTGATCGGCAGCTTAGTGGAGATCCCGCAGTGCCCACCCGAGGTATTCCAGGGCACCGCTCTGTTCGACCAGGCTTGCCCCGGCGCCACCCAGGTCGGCACGCTAGCGCTCGATGCCAGCATCAACCTCACGTTGCCGGTGTTCAACCTCGAACCCCCGCCCGGGATCGCGGCTCGGCTCGGAGTCTTCGCGGTGGTCGCGCCGGTCGCGATGGGAGTTTCGGTGCGCACCGGAGGCGATTACGGCCTCACCATGGCCCTGCGCAATCTGCCGCAGTTCCTGCCGGTATTCGGCGGCTCGCTGAGCCTCTGGGGCGTGCCGGCCGATGCACGACACGATTCCCTACGAGGAAGCTGCCTCGCCTTTACCGGGGAATCGACCGGAGCGTGCCCCAGCACCGTGCCGCGCAAGCCCTTCCTGACCCTACCTGGCTCCTGCGGGGAACCACCGCGGGCGACGCTTCGCCTCGAGTCGTGGGAGCAGCCGGGAAAGTTCGAGGTTCGAACGGCGGAACCCCGAGACACCGAAGGCAACGCGCTTGGGTTTCTCGGCTGCAACCGGCTCGATTTCCGCCCCAGCATGGAAATCCAGGCCGAAAGCAGAACCGCCGGCGCCCCCTCGGGCCTAGCGGTCGACCTGAGCGTCCCCCAGAGCGAGAACCCCGATGGCCTCGCCGCGGCGAACGTGCGCCAGGCGGTCGTCGCACTACCCGCGGGCATCTCGATAAACCCAGCCGCGGCCGACGGACTCGGCTCCTGCTTGCCAGAGGAGATCGGGATGGACGATGCTGCCGCGCCGCGCTGTCCGGATTCCTCCCGGATCGGCTCGGCGGAGATCGACAGCCCGCTGATTGCCGAGCCGCTGCAGGGCTCGGTCTACCTCGCGGCACCGGGCCAGAACGAGTTCGGAAGCACGCTCGCCATCTACTTTGCCGCCGAGCGGGACGGCGTGCTCATCAAGCTCGCGGCGCGCATCGACGCCGATCCCGAGAGCGGCCAGCTCACGATCAGCCTCGACGAGCTGCCGCAGCTGCCCTTCTCCAACCTGGAGCTCCGCTTCGACGGTGGCCCGCGCGCCCCGCTGGCGATGCCGTCAGCGTGCGGCGCCTTCACGGCGACCGCGCGGGTCGTCTCTCACACGGCCGCGGCCGGTGACGCTCCGGCGACGCCGTCGAGCGGCCTCGTCGTCGACCAAGGTTGCGGTGCCCGCTTCTCACCGTCCTTCCTCGGAGGCGCAACGGGGCCGCTTGCGGGTCGCCACACCGGGCTGGCGCTGCAGCTGAAGCGATCTGACGGCGAACCGACCATTCGCCGCTTCTCGGCGACCCTGCCGCGGGGCCTGCTGCCATTGACCGGCAGCATCCCGCTGTGCGGGGAGGCGCAGGCAACCGCCGGCAGCTGCGGTGCGCCGAGCCGGATCGGCTCGGTCGCGATCGCCGCGGGCGCCGGTCCTCACCCCTTCCACTTCCTGGGGAGGGTCTTCCTCACCGGCCCCTATGGCGGCGCGCCATTCGGCCTCTCGATTGCGGTGCCAGGGCTCGCCGGGCCCTTCGACCTCGGCACGATCGTCATCAGGGGAAGGGTCTCGGTGGATCCGCTGGACGCGCGGCTGACGATCGCGACCGAGACGCTGCCGCGGATTCTGCAGGGCATCCCCCTGCGCATACGCAGCTTCGACCTCACCAGCACCGACAGGCCGGGGGTGTTCCTCGCCCCGACGAGTTGCGAGAAGCAAGGGGTTGCGGCGACGGCATTTGGCGGGGACGGCGCCAGTGCACCGCTGGCGAGCCCATTCTTCCTCGCGGGTTGTGCGGGCCTGCGGTTCTCCCCGCGCGTCTCGGCCGCAGCGGGCGCGCTGGTCACCCGAGCCAGCGGCGTGGCCCTGCGCCTCGTCGTCCGCAATCCGCGCGGGGCGCAGGCGAATCTCCGCGCGATCTCGGTCATGTTCCCGCGTCAGCTCTCGCCCAGGCTCTCGACGATCCAGGCGGCATGCGCCAGGGCCGCCTTCGCCGCCGAGCCCTCGTCCTGTCCGCGGGCTTCCGTCGTCGGCACGGCGCGGGTGCGCACGCCCATCCTGGACGTCCCGCTGAGCGGCCCGGCATACCTGGTGTCCCGTGGCCTGGACGCGCTGCCCGGCATCGTCCTCGTGCTACAGGGACGTGGGGTCGTGCTGAAGCTCGCCGGATCGCTGCGAATCTCCGACACCGGTGTCACCGCCGTCAGCTTCGCCTCGATACCCGATGCGCGAATCTCGAGCTTCGTGCTCGCGTTGACGCGAGGATCGCACTCCGCGCTCGGGGCGAGCTTCCTCGGTGGGGTCAAGGAAAGCCTTTGCGCGCGCAAGCTCGTGATGCCGACGAGGGTCGTCGCTCAAAGCGGCTCGCGTATCGAACGCTCGATACCCGTTGCCATCACCGGTTGCGCCGGGCCGCCGTCTCGATCGCGCGAGCGATGCGACGCGAGGTGCGACGCATCGCCGGCAGCTCGCCGGCGAGCGGAAGCCAGTAGCCGTTGAAGTAGAGCCCGGGGGCTCCCGTGCCCGTCCGGTCGAGGACCGCCGGCCGCCCGGATGGCGCCAATACGCCAAGATGCCCGACCAGCGCCTCCAGCCCAGGCCGATAGCCCGTCGCCGCGATCACGACGTCGGGGTGAAGCCGCGCCCCGCCGCGGAGCCGGACCGCGTTCGCGTCAAAGCTCTCGACGGCGGGCACCAGCTCGATCGCCCCCGTCTTGACAGCGTCGGTGAAGCCGCGATCCACGACGGGGCCCATCCTCTTGACCTTCAGCTCCGTCGCCAGGCCGTAGGGGGCGGGGGGCAGGCCGTACTCGGAGAGGTCACCGATCGTCAGCCGCGCAAGCAGGCGGCCGAGCCGATCGGTGAGCGGCCCGGGAGCACGCTCGAAGAGCCTTGCCCACAACGTAATCGGGACGCCGAGGATCTCGTCGGGCATCAGGTTGGGCGAGGATCTGAACGCCAGGCGCACGCGCCGCGCGTAGGCCGGGAGCCGGGCGGCGATCTCCGCGCCCGAGGTCCCGAGGCCGACGACAAGGACGTCCCTGCCGGCGAAGATGGCGGCGTCGCGAAAGTCCGCGGCATGCAGCAGCTCGCCGTCAAACCCATCGACGCCCGGCCAGACGGGCAGGCGTGGACTGCGATCGTGGCCAGTGCAGACGACCACGAAGCGGGCGAGCAGGGGGCCACTAGACGATTGGAGGCACCAGCCCTCCGCATTGCGATCGATGCGCCGAACCTCGGTCCCGAAGCGAATGTCGAGGCGTCGCCGAGCAGCGTAGGCATCGAGGAAGGCGATGAACTCGTCGCGTGCCGGCCAACGACCGGCACGACGCGGAATCCGCGCTCCCGGAAGCCGGGACGCCCTACGGTCGGTGTTCAGGCGCAGGTCCGAGTAGCGCGAGCGCCAACTCGCACCGACCGCCTCGCCACGCTCGAGCACGAGCGCCTCGAATCCGCGGCTTCCAAGCTCCGCCGCCACGCCCAGACCGGCGGCGCCGGCGCCGATCACGACGACCCGGTGCTGCTCAGGCCCCGGCGCCACCGCGCACGGCGATCGGTCCGTCACTCCAAAAGTCACGGGCGCCGGCACGCCGGCTGCGCCACCGCTCGCCACTGGTGAGAAAGCTGACGATGCCGGCGGCCTGGTCGGCGTCCTCCACCCGCCAAGCGCCATTGACAGCGCCCGTTAACCCCGCCGAAAGCGCCTCGAAGCCCTGTGCGGTGTGGAGGTCGGCCTCGACCCCGTTGTTGATGATGAACTTGAGCTGACGCACCGCCTGCTGATTCTTGGCGAGGGCGACCTCGATCAACGCCTCGACCTCGGCCTCGAGGCGCTCGTCCTCCACCACCCGGTTCCACAGGCCCAGCTCGGCGGCACGGCTCGCCGGGTGCAGCGCCCCCAACAGGTTCACCTCCTTCGTCATCCGCCGCCCGATCAGCCGCGCCATCCGCGTCGTCCCGCCCCAACCCGGCGTGATCCCCACATCGACCTCCGGCATACCCCAGAGAGCGCGACGGGTGGCGACGACGAAGTCGCAGGCCATGGTGATCTCCAGCCCACCCCCGACGGCATAACCGTCCACGGCTGCAATCGTCACCTTGTCCAGCCGCTCGAGGGTGTCTGCCATTCGCTGGTAGCCCGCGACCCGCCGCATGATCTGGTTGGCGTCGCCCCAGAGGCCCATCTCGGTGATGTCGTCGCCGGCGCAAAAGGTCTCCTCGGCGCCGCCAATCACCAGCACCTTGGCGGTCTCAGAGGCCTGAACCCGCTCCAAGGCCGCGGTCAGCTCGGCGGAGAGCTGCACTGAGAGTGCGTTACGGCGCCGCGGGCGGTTCAGCGTAATGCGGACGACCGGCCCCTCCTCCGCGTAGATCAGCTGCTCGAACCCCGAGAGCTCGCTCGCCGTCGCCGATTCGAGTGGGTCGGCGGGCCCCAGCCCAGCTGAGGCTGGATCATCGATCACGAAGCGCCAACACCCCTCGGACTGGCGGCGCGCGACCCCGGTGCTGGTCCCCTCGATACCCGCCGATCCTCCACCCTCGTTGCCAAAGCTCATTCGCCAGCGACTGGAGAGAAGGGCGACGTCGCCGGCACCCACCGCCCGGATGTCGGTCGAGCTGATGCTTGGCTCCATCGCCAGCAGGCCGGCGAGGCGCTCGCGGATCGCCTCTTCCCCACTCGCGTCACCACCATTGGGTCCAACGAACCGCGCCGTAGGCTCGTATAGCTCCAGCAACCCGTCCAGATCGCCAGCGCTGGCCCGCTCGGCGAAGAGCTTGCTGAGGTCCTCAGGGTTGCGTGCGGCCATGGGCGGTCCTCCTGATCGTCTACCGTTGCTTTGGAAATACATAACATTGATATTTACCATAACAACGATATGCAAAGCGATCAATCATGAGTCCCCGCATCGCCGATCAGGACGTCCGCGAGGAGCTACTCGAGACCGCCGCCCACCTGCTGGCGCACGAGGGGTCCACAGCGTTGACCACGCGGCGACTCGCGGCCGAAATGGGAACCTCGACGATGGTCGTCTACACCCACTTCGGTGGGATGGATGGCTTGCGCAAAGCAGTGCGCCAAGAGGGGTTCACCCGGCTCTCCAGCTACTTCGATTCGGTCTCGGTGACCCGCGATCCGGTTGCCGACCTCTCGGCCCTCGGCTGGGCCTACTGCTTCAACGCGGTTGCCAACCCCCAGCTCTATCGAGCGGTGTTCCTCGATTCGCCGATCGACGAGGAAGAGGACGCCGTCGGGCGAGCTGCCGTGCAGCGACCGATCGACACGATCGCCCGCTGCATCGAGGCCGGCCGCTTCGACCCTGCCGACCCGGGATCGCTGGCAATCCAGCTGTGGGTCGCAAGCCACGGGATGATCACCGGCTTGCTGGCCCACCTCTTGACCCTCGATGAGGTGATCGAGCACTTCTCCGCGATGGGTCGCAACCTTTTCGTCGGCTTCGGCGACGACCCCGAGAAGACGATGCGCTCGATCGAGCGCGCCCAGCGCCGAATGCGCAACCGGGCGCCATCAGGCGCTTAGGTCAGACGACGACCCGCTCACCGCGAGCGGCAACGAAGGCAAGCGCGACCTCGCGCAGGCGCTCGGGCAGAACAATCATCGCGCGCAGATCCTCCAGCGCGCCGCGGTCGCCTTCGATCTCCACGCCCGCCTCGCCCGCCTCACCGACCACCAGCGCCGCCAGCACGTCGGCGGGGTCGCCGGCCAGGACGAGGTCGGGGTCTTCCGCCTCGCCGCGAGCGGCCGAGATCCAGCCGTCTTCGATCCGCAGCCGGTACCCCTGCCCGCCGCTGCGCAGCCCGACCGTCAGCAGCGCATCCGCCGGTGGCTGGGCGATGACCCGGATCGCGTTCGGCAATGAGGTAGGTACCAGGTGGACGACGTCGTCGACCCGCTCGAAGTTCAGCCCCCAGCGGCCCAGCTCGAGCATCGGCCGCTCCAAGCCCCGTCCGACCTCGGTCAGCTCGTAGGCGACGCCGGTGGCGGGCGGATCGAGCTCACGCCGGCGCACGATGCCGTGGCTCTCGAGGTCGCGCAGGCGCTTGGTGAGGACGTCGGTGGGGGCGCCGCCGACGTTCTGGACCAGATCGGAGAAGCGCAGCGGTCCGAGCGAGAGCTCGCGGACGATCAACAACGACCAGCGCTCGCCGACGCGGTCGAGCGCACAGGCGAGGCTGCAGGACTGGTCGTATTCGCGGCGCGGCATGAGTCGATGGTAACAGGCTTAATTTGAAATCCAAAGTGATCACTTTGGATTCTGGTACGGTTCCGCCCACTCTCGTCCCCGGCACGTCTGGAGCCGCCTTGAACCGCATCGCCGACCTCACCTGGAAGCACCCGAAGCTCGTCCTCGCCGCCGTCGCCGTCTTCGTGGTCTTCGCGGCAGCAGCCGGAAAAGACGTCGAAAGCCACCTCAAGGCGGCCGGCTTTGCCGATTCCGCCTCCGAGAGCGAGCGGGCGACCGTGCTGCTACGCGACTCGCTCGGCTACAACCCGAACCCGGCGATCGTTCTCGTCGTCCGCGACCCCGATGGCGGCCGCCTCGACACGACCGACCCAGTCGTCCGCGCCGAGGTCGCCCGCCTCACTCGCGAGACGGCGCAGGTCGAGTACGTCGGCCGCGTCCTCAACCCGCTGCGCAACCCGCGCGAGGGTGCCCGCCTGATTGCCCGCGACGGGGAGTCGGTGGCGATCGCCGCCTATCTCTCGACCGCCGACATCGAGGACGCCGGTGGGATCGCCGCCGAAGGGGTCGAGCCGCTGGTCGCCTCCAGCTCGCTCGACGTCGCCATGGGCGGCTTCGCGCCCGGCTTCAACGAGACCAACGACCAGACCCGCGAGGATCTGACCAAGGCCGAGCTGATCGCCTTCCCGATCCTCGCCCTGCTGCTGCTCTTCGTCTTCCGCGGCGTCGTCGCCGCATCAATCCCGCTGTTGCTCGGCGTGATCTCGATCATCGGCACGCTGCTCGTGCTGCGGATCATGTCGAGCTTCACCGACACCTCCCTCTTCGCCCTCAACATCGCTACCGGGATGAGCCTCGGCCTGGCGGTCGACTACGCCCTGCTTCTGGTCTCGCGCTACCGCGAGGAGATAGGGCGCGGCGGTGCATCGCGGGAGGCGCACCGCCGCACCGTCCAGACGGCCGGCCGCACGGCGGTCTTCTCCGGCCTCACCGTGGCAGCCGCACTGGCGGCGCTGATCGTCATGCCACAACGCTTCCTCTACTCGATGGCGGTCGCCGGGGCCTCGGTCGCGGTGCTCTCTTCGCTGATGGCGATCCTCGTCGTGCCCTCGCTGCTCGCCCTGCTCGGCACCCGCATCGACGCCCTCTCGATCCGCCGCGGGCCGGCGGTATCCGACACCTCCGACGGGTGGTACCGCCTCGCCCGCGGCGTCATGCGCCGCCCGGTCGCGGTCGCCCTGGCCAGCTCCGCGCTGATGCTGGCCGCCGCCGCGCCCCTCCTGTGGACGACGCTGACCGGTCCCAGCGCCGAAGCCGTCCCGCCAGACCAGCCCTCGGCCAAGGCCTACGACTACCTCGAAGCGCACTACCCGCGCGACGTCACCGAGGCGGTCACGGTCACCGTCGACGGTGGGGCTGGGCCAGCCCAGCTCGCCGCCTTCCGGCAGCGGGTCGAAGCGCTCGAGGGCGTCGCCGGCGGCGCCCCCTTCGTCCCCGCCTCCGAGCAGGTCGCCTTCGCCAACTTCGCCCTCACTGGCCCGGCGCTCGACCCCGCTACGCAGGACGTCGTGCACGAGATCCGCGCCCTCGACCCGCCGGCCGCGACCGCCACGCTCGTCTCCGGCAATGCCGCCGGTTTCATCGACCAGAAGCAGAGCCTGATCGACCACGCGCCGCTCGTGGTCGCGATCGTCGTCCTCACCACCCTCGTCATCCTCTTCCTGCTGACCGGCTCGGTGCTGCTGCCGGTCAAGACGTTGGTGATGAACTCGCTGACGCTGGGCGCGACGCTCGGCATCCTCGTCCTCGCCTTCCAGGAGGGTTGGCTTGAGGGTCTGCTCGACTACACCGGCCCGAACGCGATCGAGGTGACCAGCCTCGTCTTCCTCTTCGCCGTGATCTTCGGCCTCGCCACCGACTACGCCGTGCTGGTGATGGCGCGGATCAAAGAACGCTACGACCTCGGCGACTCGAACGAGGAGGCGGTCGCCACTGGGATCGGCCGCACCGGTCGCGTGATCACCGCCGCAGCGCTGGCGATCGCGATCGTCTTCCTCGCCTTCGGCGTCAGCAGCGTCTTCTTCGTCAAGCAGATCGCGATCGGGATGGCCTTCGGGGTGATGCTCGACGCGACCGTCGTCCGCGCCCTCCTCGTCCCCTCGCTGATGCGCCTCTTCGGCAAGTGGAACTGGTGGGCTCCGCGGCCCCTGCGGCGCTTGCAGGAGCGCTTCGGCTTCTCCGAGTCCGAGCCGGCTACCGAGTCGAGCTGACGCGGATTCAGCCGTCGCCCAGGGCTGCTCTCAACCACTCGGCGAGGAAGGGCTCGACGATTCGGTAGGCGCCCCGCGAGCCGGCGACCAGCTCTCGCCGCTCGAGGGCCCGCAATGCCTTCTGCACGTTGGTCGCAGCCGGCAGGGCGTGCCTGCTGCGGTAGCCGGCGCTGAACGGGTGGCCCGGTTCCCGCGCCAGGGCCTCGAGGACCAACTTCTGGACAGCGGAAGCTCCGTCCCACAGGAGGGTGAAGTGCGCGTGCTCGGAGCGCAGGACGGCAGCCAGAGCCTCCCGCAGCCGATCGGCGGAGGCCACGCCCCTGGCCGGCACCCGCTCCCAGAGGAAGTAGGCGAGCTCCTGCGTCGCGTACGGATGGCCGCCGGTGACGGCGAGAAGCTCGCCGATGGCGCTCTGATCGACGTCTCGGCCGGTGCCCCGAAAGCGCTCGGCGATGAAGCTTTCGAAGGGCTCTGCCTCGATCGGCCCCAGCTCGATCGGCTTCGCGCTGCGCCAGAACGGCTCGTTGGCATCGCTGAAGATCTGCTCCATGATGTGACGCTTGCTGCCGAGGTAGACGTGGGCGACCTCGGGCTGCTGCTGGAAGGCCGAGCGCAGCAGCTTGGGCAGGTTCGAGTCGACCGCGACGATCTCCTGGAACTCGTCCATGACGAGGGCCGTGCGCCGTCTCCCGGCGCCTCCCAACTCGGCAGGCAGCTGGAGAAGCCGCTCGAGCGTCGCGTCGATGTCCTCCTCCCCACGTTCGGTCGCAAAGCTGAACGAGAGCGAGCCGTCCTCCGCGTCGACGGTAACGGTGGGTTGGATCTGAAGGCCCCGAAACGGCGCCAGCGCCCGCTCTCTGATCCGCTCCAGCGGCGAGGCGATCGCCTCGAAGATCGAGCGGGCGAGGGCGGCGGCGAGCCTCTCCTTGGTCGGCGTCGTCATCAGGTCGACCTGGGCGACCAGGACTCCCTCCTTGGCGAGAACCTGAGTGGCGCTCCAGACCAGCGAGGACTTGCCCCAACGCCGCGGCGCGAAGACGACTACGTCCTGGCCGTTGCGGATGTCGCCGACCAGCTCCTCGCGCTCGCGCTCGCGATCGGCAAAGGACTCATCGAGAGCGAGAGCACCGAACCGGAATGGGTTTGATTCCCCGGATGTCTTCATACTTTTAAGTATTATACGATCTAGTATGCATCAAATAACTCCTTGGGTCTCTATATACATTTTAGTATTATACTATTAGGTATGCGCAAACAGGCAGAGAGCTTCGCTCTTCCCCTATAAGTCCGGGGCAGTCGAAACTCTTCCCCTCTCCCGGATGAACTTCGTCGAAGACGTAATGGAGCGATCGCCTGCCTCGCGGCTGGGGATCGTCGCCGTCGACGCCGAGGGGAACAGGCGCGACTGGCACTTCGGCGAGCTGATCGCTCGCTCGGCCGGCCTCTCCGGCGCCTTCGCCGCGCGCGGGGTGAAGCGCGGCGACGTGGTCATGACGCTGCTCGGCAACCGAATCGAGTGGGTACTAACCCTGCTCGCCTGCTGGCGGATGGGCGCGGTCGCCCTGCCCTGCACGCCGCAGCTTCGCCGCCACGACCTGGAGCTGCGAACGAGCGCGGCGGCGCCTGCCCTCTGCGTCGCAGCCGAGGACCTGTTGGACGGGCTTCCCGACGAGGTGCCGGCGATGACGCTCGGCGAAATCGTGGACACCCTCGACGAGGACCGCCCGCAGGAGACCCCTGCCGCGATCGAGGCGATGGACGCCGAGGACCCGGCGCTGATCGTTTTCACCTCGGGCACCACCGGCGAGCCGCGCGGCGTCGTCCACGCCTACCGCTACCTGACCGGCCAACGCACCCAGGCCGAGCACTGGCTCGGCTCGCGCCCCGGCGAGCTGGTCTGGTGCACGACCGCGCCCGGCTGGTCGAAGTCGGCCCGCAACGTCTTCCTCGCACCCTGGCTGACCGGCGCCTC
>JBAREU010000244.1:0-3328 GCA_049796515.1 Solirubrobacterales bacterium | reverse complement strand
GCCTACGAGCCGCTGGAGTCCGAGCTTTGGCGCTGCGCCAACGCGCCCGCGACCGAGCATCCCGGCGAGCCGCCTTCGCTGGTGGTCGAGGCTGAGGAGGGCACCTCCTGCCAAGCGTTCCTCTGCGCCGGCTCGCTCGCAGAGGAGGCCGAGTTTCCCGGCGCCGCCGAGATCCTTTTCGGCCCGGCAGAAGACGCCGGCTTCCCGGTCGACGCCGTCCTGCACGCCCAATGGGTCGGCAACCGCGAAGCGCTCGGCCAGGTGCGCAAGCGCATCCTCGACGTCGAGCACGCTTACCGCGAGCAGATGGAGGGCGCGAGCGGCCCCGGCGTCCTCGCCGAGGAGGACCGCGAGCTCGCCCGCGAGTACGAGGCGATCTTGCAGTCCTCGGCGCACCCGCCGATGTTGCGGGCCTCGATCTCCCTCGCGGTCGGCGCACCAGACCGCGAGGAGTTGGAGCGCCGGGTCACCTCGCTGCACGAGCGCTTCGGCGACGTGGTGCTGCACCGCCCGCGCGGCCTCCAGCACGCCCTCTTTGCCGACCACCTGCCCCAGCCCGGCGGCGGCTCGGTGCCCGACTACGTCCAGCAGATGACGGTCGAGCAGTTCGGCGCGGCGGTGCCGATCGCGACCGCGCACGTCGGCTCGACCGAGGGCATCTACATCGGCTTCTCCCCGGCCGGCGGCGCCCGCCCCGTCTTCTACGACCCAACCGAGGCGCCGCGCGAGGCGCGGGCCTCGGCGGTGCTGCTGGCCGGGACGCTCGGCTCGGGCAAGACGATCGCTGCGCAGTCGATCGCCTTCGCCGCCCAGCGCCGGGGCTCGCTGGTCGTGGACTTCGACCCCAAGCCCGACCACGGGCTGGACCGCGTCGCCGAGCTGGAGGGCGAGGTTGAAGTCCTCGAGCTCTCGGGCGCGGTCGAGCACCGGGGCAAGCTCGATCCGCTGGCGATCGGGCTGCCCGAGCTGCGCGAGGAGCTTGCCTCTAGCTACCTGCTGGAGCTGCTGCGCGATCCGCCGCCCTCCTGGGAGGTCGCGATCGACCGCGCCGTTCGCGACGCGGTCCGGGCCGGCGAGCGCAGCCTGCGCAGGGTGATTGAGCGGCTTCGCTCGGCCGAGGCCGAGGCGGGCCGTGAGGCGGCCGAGGCGCTGGACGTGCTCTCGGACTTCGGGCTCGCCCGCCTGGGATTCGGGAGCGGCGAGGCCGAGCCGATCGAGGTCAAGCGGTCGGTAATCACGATCCGCACGCCGGGGCTCAGCCTCCCCGACCCCGGCGCCTCGCGCGAGACCTACACGCGCATCGAGCGCGTCTCGGTGGCGACGCTCTCCCTGGTCGCCGCCCTGGCGCTGCGGCTGATCGCGGGGGATCGCAGCCGCCACAAGGTGGTCGTCCTGGACGAGGCGTGGTTCCTGCTCGCTTCGACGCAGGGCCGCTCGCTTCTCAACCGGATCATCCGGCTCGGCCGCGCCCTGAACGCGACCGTCCTGGTGGCGAGCCAGCGCCTCGCCGACCTCGGCGAGCTGGCCGAGCTGTTCGGCGTCTACTTCCTGTTCGGCCAGGAGACCGACGCCGAGGCGCGGGCGGGGATCGCGCAGATCGGCCTCGATGCCGACGACGGCGCCGCCCGCGCCCGCCTGCGCGAATACCGCCGGGGCCTCTGTCTGATGCGCGATCTCGACGGGCGGGTCGGAGAGCTGGGATTCGACCTCGCCCCAGAGCACCTGGCCGCACTCGACAACACCCCGAGGGCGGCGGTCGCATGACCGGGTGGCGCCGATGGCGGCGACGAATCACGGTGACGCTCGGGCTGGGGGCGCTGATCTTGCTCCTCGGCCATCCGGTCGCGGGCGCGGCCAGCGATGTCTGGGGCAACGTCGGACCCTCGCCCCAGGTCGGCGGCGAAGGGATCGCCGGGCGCTACCCGCTCACCCACTACTCGCTCGACCAGCACTTCGACTTCATCTCGGCGTCGCTGACCGACGTGGACGTCTCCGGCGTCCCGCCGATGATCGCCTTCTTCTTCGCCTCGATTCTCTGGCTGGCGACCAGCTTCCTGGCGAACCTGCTCATCACCCTTTTCAGCTTCGCCTTCAGCCTCGACCTGGTCAACGGCTCGCAGGCCACCGGCGGCGCCGGGGCGCTCGCGCCCGTCTCGCGCGCGATCCACTCGATCTATGCCGATGTCCTCGGCGAGCCGTGGCTTGTGCTCGCGATCGCGGTCGCCGGCATCTGGGCGATGTGGCGAGCGCTGGTGCAGCGCCGCTACTCCGAGACGGCCGGGGCGCTCGGGCTCTCGCTGATCTACGTCGTCGCGGCGCTGTTCTTCGTCGCCCAGCCGGGGGCGACGATCGGGGCTGTCTCCAAGTGGACGAACCAGATGTCTGGGGCGTTCCTGTCGATCTCCTCCCACGGCGACCCGTCGAGCGCCCGGCAGGCGAAGGAGGACACGGCAAACGAGCTGTTCGACCAGCTCGTCTTCAAGCCCTGGGTCGTCCTCAACTTCGGCGGGCTCGAACATTGCGTCGTCGCCGGCACCGGCTCGGCGGACTCCGATCCCGAGTCGGTCGCGGTGCGGCCGCTCTCCTCCAGTCCCGACCGCGATGCCGCGCTCGCCCGGCGCCTGCGGACCGGGACCGAGATCACCGCGGACGGCAAGGTCTGCGTCAACAACGCGAACAAGTACGCGGCCCGCTTCCTGCGCTACAGCAACGGCGCCGAGGACATGGACGAGCGGGGCGCCGAGTACGACGCTCTGAACGACGGCGACGCCTCCAGTCTCGCCGACGCCGAGAGGACCGGCTACCGCCTCGGGGCCGCCGACAAGCCCGCGACCGACGCGATGGAGGAGGGCGGGCAGTACCAGCGGCTGCTGCTGTCGCTCGTCCTGTTCTTCGGCGAGCTCGGCGCCTTCCTGCTGCTGGGGGCGCTCTCGATCGGGGTGATCCTCGCCCAAGTCCTGCTGCTGCTCCTTCTGGCCTTCAGCCCGGTCGCGCTGATCGCGGCGGTGATCCCCGGTCGCGGCCATGACTTCTTCAAGGGCTGGCTGGAGAAGCTGGCTGGCTACCTGCTGCGCAAGGCCGCCTACTCGCTGATCCTGGCGATCCTGCTCGCGGTCAACGGGGCGCTTGGGGCCGCGACCGCCCAGCTCGGCTGGCTGATGTCCTTCGGCCTCCAGTCGCTTTTCTTCTGGGCGGTTTTCCTCCAGCGGAAGACCCTCACCGACAGCCTGATCGGGATCGTGACCGGGCCGAAGGCTCCGGGGCGCGACGCCTCGCTGAAGCTGCTCTCGGTCTACGCGGGCGGGCGCATCGCCGGGCGGCTCTCGCG
>JBAREU010000243.1:0-5109 GCA_049796515.1 Solirubrobacterales bacterium | reverse complement strand
GAGCTCTCCAGAACCGGCGGCGAAGCTGGGCTTCTCGCGCCGACCAGGGCGATCGCCTGCAGCGGCCGACGCAGCTCGTGCAACGCCTCGTTGAGAGCGCTGCGGCGGCGCCCGGCGCGCAGGCCCTGCGCTGCGACGACCGCCGCCATCGTCGCGGCAACGGGCCAGCTCACGACGATCTCGACGAGCTCCATCATCCATCCAGGAGGCGATATCCGACGCCCCAGCAGTTGATCACGAAGCGTGCACGCTCGGGGTCGAGTTTGCGTCGCAGCCGGCTGGCATGCGAGTCGAGCGTGCGGGTCTTGGTCGGTGCCCGGTAGCCCCAGACCTCACCCAGCAGTTCGCGCTTGGAGAAGACCCGGTGCGGGTCGGTGGCGAGGACGCGCAGCAGCGAGAACTCCTTCTTGGAGAGCTGCAGCTCGCGCCCGCCCACCCAGGCCCGGCGGCGCTCCGTGTCGATGACGATGTCGCCCACCCGCAACGGCCCGCTGCGCCGCTGCTCGGCCCGTCGCAACACGGCCGCCATTCGCGCCCGCAGCTCGCCGTAGTGGAACGGCTTCGAGAGGTAATCGTCCGCTCCGAACTCCAGGCCCCGCATGCGATCCTCGGCGGCGCCGCGGCCGGTGAGAACGATCACCGGCAGGCGTGGGTCGAAGCGCGAGACGACGCCGTCGGCCTCGCGGATCTCCCGCAGCACGTCGAGACCCGAGGCATCGGGCAGGGTCAAGTCCAAGAGCATCAGGTCCGGCTGCTTGTATCTGCAGAGGCGTAGCGCGTCGGAAGCGCTCGGAGCCGGCAGGACACCGAAGCGGTCGGCGACCAGGTTGTCGCAGAGCAGCTCCAAGGTCGGCGTGTCGTCCTCGCAGACGACGACGCTGGCGATCTCTCGTCTCTGGGGCAGCATGTGCCCACCTAAAGGGCACAGGCGCAAAGACTCTCCCCCTCCTCACCACTCCCAGCCCGCAAAGCGCGGGTTTTCAGCCCGCCGGCAGCCGCTCCAACAGCTCGACGTACTGCAGGATGTGACGGTCGACGAGGAATTCGGCGCGGACTTTCTCGCGGGCGGCCTCGCCGATCGCGCGGGCGCGCTCGGAGTCGGCGAGTAGGCGCCCGACCGCGGCGGCGAACGCCTCCAGGTCGAGCGGATTGCGCAGCAACACACCGGTGACGCCGTCTTCGATCTGGTCCTCGATGCCGCCGACGGCGGTCGCCACGGTCGGCCGCGCCTTCCACATCGCCTCGGTAACGGTGAGACCGAACCCCTCTTTGAGGCTCTTCTGCACGACGATCGCCGCCTGGCGCTGCAGGGCGTTGACGATCGCCCCGTTCTCGTCGAGATCCTCCATCGGCAGGCTGGCCAGCAGCACCCGCGCGCGTATCGGGTCGGGTAGCCGGCGCCACTCGGCCTCGACCTCGGCCAGGACCGCGGCGCCGTCGGGATCGTCGGTCACCGAGCCGTGGCTGGGTCCAGCCAGGATCAACCAGGCGTCATCGCCGGCAGCGAGCACCCCGGCGAAGCCGTGCATCACCCCGGCCGGATCCTTGAGCCGGTCCCAGCGCGACACCTGGACCACGAGGCGCGCGTCGGCGTCGGGAAGACCACCCTCGGCGACGACCTCGCAACGGCGCTCGACCCGGGCCTCGGATTCGTCCGGGCGCCGGAAGATCGGCTCCGCGCGCTCGCCGTCGCCGTGGTCTGCCGGGGCGAGCAACCCCACCCGGCGCAAGATCGCGCGCACCGTCTCCGGATCCATCTCCTGGTTCTTCGGCGAAAATGGGTCGATCGAGGGCGGCACGATTGCCGTCAACATCCCCTCACAGACCTCGGGGACGAACGCCCGGCGCGAGAAGACCACCGCGTCGGCCCGGGTCACATAGGGAGCGAGGAAGTCCCAGCCGGCGGCGGTCAGCGCATTCCTCTCGTCGCTGCCGATATGGCAGCGCCAGACCACCGTGCGGCCGGCGGCTGCAAGGCGAGGGATCAGGCCGGCGGTCTGCGGGTCGTGCAGGAAGGCGATGTCCCCCGGAGCCATCCGTTCGATCAGCGCTTCGGCACTCTCCTGGCTGACCCGCTCGAAGATGGAGTGCTCGCCCTGCCCCAGCTCGCCGCCATCGCCGATCTCACCGTGCAGATAGTTGTGAAGACGCTTGGTCAGCACGAAGAAGTCAGCGGAGCCGGCGATCGTCAGCCAGCGCATGTCGACGCCGACGCTGCGCGCCAATCCGACCCAGGACCACAGCATCTCAGCGACCCCGCCGCCGGAGGAGGTCGAGTTGACGTTCCAGACCCGGCGGCCCTCGAGCAGCTCGCGGGCGCGCCGCAGTCCCGCTTCGAGGCGCTGCCACGCCTGCGGCTCGATCACGTCTCGCAGTCGCTCCAGCGGGCGCGACGAGACGTTTACCTCGCGAACGGTCATGGTCTTCGGGCGAGTCTCCCGCCGATCCTCGGTGACCCGGTCTCCCGGAAGCGAGGGTAGCTCAAGGACGGCGCTTGCCCGGTTGTCGAAGATGAGGCGGCGCGGAGGCACCCGCCGCCGCACCGAGACGGGCACACCGTCGCGGTCGAGGAAGACGAGGTCGAGTGGGAAGCGCATGCCGAAGGTGTGGACACTTGCGCAGCGCGGGATCAGCAATCCGGAACCGGCCGACTCGCGATCGAGGTGTGACAGACCGAACAGACGGGCGCCGAGCCCGATGGCGACGGGGACGCGCCTGCCGCAAACCGTCGCGATCGGGAGACGGAGCAGGCGACGGGGTGGGATTCGGCGGTCCACACACCGTTAAGGGCACAGCGACGACTATTCGCCCCTCCTCCTTTTTTCCACCTATGGAAATCTTGACTCGGGAATCTCAACGATTAGGGTTTCCCGGTCGTTCGAGAGAAAGTTGCACTAATGCGGCGCTTTTCAACAGTTCGAACTGTCCTTTACGCGGCCGGCGTCGCGATGCTCTCGGCTTCGTTCACCGCGACCGCGATGGCTGACTCGTGCCCGAGGACCGCGAACCAACCCACCACACAGGAAGCCAAAAAAACGAAAGGCAAAGAAAAAAAGGAGGGGAGCGAATCGGCGAAGACGATCACGCTCAAACCGGAAACCGCCAGCGAGGTGGTCAATTTCGGTGGCACCCGCGGGACGAAGTCCGTCGACGTGGTGTTACTCGCCTCGCAGTCCCTACCGGACACGTTCTCCCCCAAACAGCTCGAGCTGGACAGCCCGAAGCGCTTCCAGCGGGCCGGCCAAGCGCTCGATTCCGCTTCCTTGCCGCTGCCGCGCTTCTCCAACCCACAACTGATCGAACATCGCAAGAAAATCCTGCTGCGGATCTGCCTCGACGCGGACGGCGCCAAGCCCGGCACCTACAGCGGCACGATTTACATCAGCGGTCCACGCGGCATCGGCTCGACCAGCGTCGCCCTGACGACGAACCTGAAGACCAGCGGGTCCTTCTTCCTGCTGGTCCAGATCCTCGCCATCTTCCTCGCTTTCTTCCTGCTTCTGCTCAAAGCCGCCAAGGAAGAATATGACCGGCTGAAAAAAGGCCAGGAGGGGGAGGACAAAGGCGGGAAAGCAGCCGGGGCAAAAGCCAAAACGTCGACGAAAAAAGCAAAGCCGATCAAGTGGAGAGAAGCGATCCTCCCCAACCTCACGGACCTGGGCTTCTGGGCCTCAACCCTCATCGCCCTGGGCGCGGCCTTCGTCGCGATGCGGGCGATCTACGACAGCACGCCGGCCTGGGGGACGGAGACTTGGACCAACGTCTTCGCGCTCTTCGGCACCGCCTTCGGCGCCGCCGGCATCGGCAGCCTGCTCACCACCTTCACGCACAGAAGCACCACCCCCACCCAGCAGGGCTAGGGCGACGCGCAAAACCTCGTTCAGCGGCGGTCGCCTGAAGGCGCCGGGCTACGATGACAGGCATGATCCAGCACCTGCCGCTCGCTGGGCTTGCGAGGGCAGATGGGCTTCAACGTGAATAAGAAGACGACCCGCAGAGGAAATTACGAGTCGGGCTCCGACTACGTGCTCGAGTACGGCGAGCTCCGCTTCGCCTTCAACGAGGAGGACTTCGGCCAGCGCGTCGAGCAAGCCGCGGTCAAACTCGGCTTCGTCCAGCAGGGACTGAGTCGCGGCGAGCTCGACGATCTACTGGATCTGGCCGTCAACGGCGAGATCGCCGAGCCCAGCTCGGAGCTCGGCGAGCACATCAACCTCAACTGGGAGGACCTGGTCGGTCCCGCCAACCGCAGCCTGGTCCACTGGCTGCGCCGCCTCGTCTTCCGCGGCGCCTGGCTCGATCAGCGGGTCAAGGAGGGCGAGCTCGACGTCGTCTTCGACGAGAACACCCAGACCTTCGGCTACGTCCAGCCCGAGCGCAGCAACGAGCCGATCGAGCTCTCCAAAGAGCCATCCTGGCGCCGAATTGCTTATCGGCGTTAGCGCTCTCTTAGAACCCCTTTCAAAATGACCACGGCCCGGATGAGGCCGAATGACACTGCGCGAATACGGCCCCGTCCCGGTGTCCCGCGTAGCGCTGCTACGCCGGAACCGTGCCGTGACCGTCTCGCTTGGTCATCGACCTCCCCGGACTCGCGCTCATTTTGAAAGGGGTTCTAAGCAGGCCGCTCTAAGGCGGCGACCACAGTGAGCGAGCCGCCGGTAGCGCCGAGGCCGGCGTCGAACAGTTCGCGCGCCTCCTCGGTGCCGGCAAAGGACTCGGCGAAGCGGGTGAGCGAGTCGATCAGGACGATGACGTCTTCGCCGCCGTTTGCCCGAGTTCGCGCCTGGGCGAGGGCGTCCCCGGCATGGTTGGCCTTGCCAGCGGAGACGATCTCGGCCTTAGGGGCCTCGCGCTTCCAGTCGGCGAGCTCCTCGGGGCTGGGATCGACAAGGAGGGCAATCGGGTCCGGACCCCCGGACGCCTCGGAAAGCTCCGCCGCGACCTCACGCAGGAGAACCGTGCAGGCAGCGCGGTTCTCGCCGTAGACGATTGCCTGGCGGCTGGCCGCCGGCAGCAGCAAATCGCGGACCCGGATGCCCTTGCGGCGGCGGCCCCAGCGACGGCGGCGTTTGCGTTTCGAGCGCCCCGGCGGGGGCGTCGTCGTAC
>JBAREU010000242.1:0-4287 GCA_049796515.1 Solirubrobacterales bacterium | reverse complement strand
TAATTAGCCCGCCGTTTGTCCGGGCGGGAGTGCCCCGACACCGCCTACTACGCCGCAGCGGGCTCCGAGCGCAGTGGCTGCAGCCAGGCCGGCGGCAGGATCGGCGGAATATCGCCGGCGATCTCGGGCTGGACCCGCTTGGCGAGGCGGCCGGCCGGCCGTGCTTCGATCAGCGGGCGCAGGTCCTGGAAAGTCATCGCCAGGCGGATGCTCGGCGCGATCTGGAAGTCGGCTGCGTTCAGCTCCTCACCGTCGATCGTGCCCGCCGCGATCAGGTCATCGACCCGCTGCAGCAGGCCGCCGAAAATGGCCAGGTCGTTGCGCACGTTCTCGTCGGTTGCCTCGTTGAAGCGGGCGGAGAGGGCGACGATCGGGCCGGCCGTTTTCAGCGCCAGACCGATCGGGATCCCCAGCCGCGCACCCTCGGAGAAGCTCCGCAGCGGCGCCTTGTCCTTCTTTAGCGCCCACCAGATCAGCTGGCGCACGGGATGCTGGAGCTCCTCGTCGCCGAAGCGCTCGGCCTCCTCGATCGCGGCGCGCTTTTCGGGATCGGCTGGGAAGAGGGCCGGCTCCGGCCGCAGCCGCTCCAGCTCGCGGGCGATCTCACGTGAGCCCTGCACCTTCTTGCCGTCGATCTTGATCGCTGGCACCGTTTTGCGCGGGAAGCCCTGTGCGCGTACGACCGCCTTCGAGAAGACCGGAAATAGGTCGGTGCGCTTGAACTCGATGCCCTTGTACTTGAGCATCAGTTGCGCCGCGACCCCCGGGTGGGAGCCCGGGATCGTGTAGAGCCGGACCTTCACTGGTCGCGCCATCATAGACTCGCGCCGTGCTGCTTGCGGTCGACGTCGGCAATACCCAGACCCACCTTGGCGCCTTCGACGGCGAGCGGCTGGTTGAGCACTGGCGCTTCCAGACCCGTGCCGGGGCGACTGGCGACGAGCTGGCCGAGCGGATCGCCGGCATGCTGGCGCTCAGCGGCATCGGCCTCGGCGACCTGCGCGCGGTCTGCGTCTCCTCGGTCGTGCCGCCGCTCGGCACCCAGTACGAACAGCTGACCGAGCGCTACATGGATGCGACCTGCTTGACGATCGGCCCCGGCGTGAAGACCGGGATGCCGATTCGCATCGACAACCCGCTTGAGGTCGGCGCCGACCGGCTCGTCAACGCGGTCGCCGCTTATGAGCGCTTCAAGGGCGCCTGCGTGGTGGTCGACTTCGGCACCGGGATCAACTTCGACGCCGTCTCGGAGGCTGGCGAATACCTCGGTGGGGCGATCGCGCCCGGCCTGGAGGTCTCCCTGACCGCGCTGGTCGAACGCGCCGCCCGCATCGGCCGCATCGACCTCGAGGAGCCCGAGACTGCGATCGGGCGCTCCAGCCGCGCGGCGATCCAGTCCGGCACGGTCTTCGGCTTCGCCGGCCTGATCGACGGCGTCGTCCGCCGCATCGAGGACGAAATGGGCGACGTGGAGCTGCTCGCCACCGGCGGCCTCGCCGCCGTGATCGTCCCCTTCACGGAGACGATCGACGAGGTCGACGAGATGCTTACCCTGAAGGGTCTGCATCTCATCCATGCCCGTAACTCCTAAAGCCCAGCAGCCACCGCTCACCGATCCCTTCGAGATCGGCGGGGTCGCGATCGCCAATCGTGTCCTCTTGGCACCGCTGGCGGGGATCGGCAACTGGTTCGTCCGCCTGCAGGCAAAGCGGCACGGGGCGGGGCTCGCCGTCTCGGAGATGATCTCCAGTTTCGGCCTGCACTACCGCAACGAGCGCACCCTGCGCGAGCTGATGCGGATCCATCCCGACGAGCACCCGGTCTCGGTGCAGCTCTTCGGTCATGACCCCGAGGTGATGCGCTCCGGCGCCGCGATCGCCGTCGAAGCGGGCGCCGACCTGATCGACATCAACATGGGCTGCCCGGTGCGCAAGGTGCGCAGGACCGGAGCCGGGGTCGAGCTGCTCGCCGATCCCGAGCTGGCGCTCGCCCTGCTGCGCGGCGCGATCGAGGGCAGCGGCCTGCCGGTCACGGTGAAGTTGCGCTCGGGGCTGCGCCCGGGCGACCGCTCCGGCTTCGAGCTTGCCGTCCGCCTCGCCGAGGAGGGCGGCGCTGCGGCGATCGGCTTCCACCCACGCGCGGCGACGACCAAACACAAGGGCAGCCCCGATTACGCGCTCACCCGCGAGCTGGTCGAGCGGATCGACGTGCCGGTGATCGTCTCCGGCGGGCTCGACGACGCCGAGTCGGTGCGCCGCGCCTACCGCGAGTCCGGCGCCGCCGCGGTGATGCTCGCCCGTGGCTCGTTCGGCAACCCCTGGCTGTTCGAGGAACTGACGGGGCGCCGCACGGAGCCGCCGTCGCGCGAAGAGGTGGTCGCCGAGCTGCTCTGGACGATCGACCGCGCCGAGGAGCACCTCGGGCCCGAGCGTGCAGCCCGCTACCTGCGCAAGTTCTACCCCTGGTACGTCGAGGCGCTCGGCGCCTCGGTCGAGGTCGCGCAGGAGCTTCAGCGCAGCGCCGACCTGCCCCGGGCCAGGGAGTTGATCGCTGCCCAAATTCCCTTGAGTGCCGGGCTGACGCCCTCGCTATAATCCCGCGACTTCTGGCCCAGGTGTGGCGTGCGCAAGCCGTCGCACCCGGGCGTTTTTGGTCTCAGGGCCGAAACAAACCCACGTCCAGCAAGCAGAAGCGAGGTCAGCGCAAAGTGACTCGTCAAGCCGTGATCACCCCAGAAGGGCTCGAGAAGCTCAAAGAGGAAATCGAGCACCTGTCTACCGCCAAACGGCGTGAGGTTGCGGAACGGATCAAGGAGGCCCGCGAGTTCGGCGACATCTCCGAGAACGCCGAGTACGACGACGCCAAGAACGAACAGGCGCTGCTCGAGGGACGAATCGCCCAGCTCGAAGAGCGGCTGCGGCGCGCCACCGTGATCGACGAGAAGGAAGTCGACACCGACGAGGTCGGCTTCGGCTCGGTCGTCCACGTCAAAGACCAGAAAACCGGCGAGTCGCAGAAATTCCAGATCGTCGGCTCGACCGAGGCCAACCCGCTCGAGCACAAGCTTTCCAACGAGTCGCCGGTCGGCAAAGCGCTGCTTGGCCACAAGCGCAACGACGTGGTCACCGTCGAGGTCCCGCGCGGGCCGAAGAAGAAATTAAAAATCACGAAAATAGAGACCGCCTGAGGACGCCAGAAAGCAGCGCATCTCGGGGTCATCGGTCCTCACCACTCGCTCACCTATTGAAATAGGCTCGCTCGTGGCTGCGGCCTGCTTCCCCCGACCTGCTTGCTTTCTGACGCCCTCAGAACGTGAACGAAAAACCTGAACTCTCCGATGTACTTCGCGATCGTCGCGCGAAGTTGGAACGTCTGAGAAACGCCGGAGTTGATCCCTTTCCCCACTCCTTCGAGGAACGGGAGGAGATCGCCGAGGTTCGGGTGGCGCACGAGGGCTTGGCGGCGGGGATCGAGACCGATTCGCGCCACCGGGTCGCGGGGCGAATCGTCGCCCGCCGCGGCCACGGCAAGGCAGCCTTCCTCGACCTCCGCGACGGCAGCGGCCAGATCCAGCTCCACGCCACCGCCGACAAGCTCGGCGCCGAGGCGTTCGAGCTGCTGGTCGATCTCGACCTCGGCGACTTCGTCGGCGTCGAGGGGACCGCGCTTGCCACCCGGCGCGGCGGCGAGCTCTCGCTGGCGATCGACCACTGGCGCCTCCTGGCCAAGAGCATGCGGCCGCCGCCGGACAAGTTCCACGGCCTCGAGGACGTCGAAACGCGTTACCGGCAGCGCGAGCTCGACCTGCTTGCCAACGAGGAGAGTCGCCAGGCCTTTGCGATTCGCGCCCGCGCCATCTCCGAAACTCGCCGCTGGCTCGACGAGCACGGCTTCGTCGAGGTCGAGACGCCGGTGCTGCAGCCGCTCTACGGCGGCGCCCTGGCGCGCCCCTTCGTCACCCACCACAACGCGCTCGACCGCGACTTCTACCTGCGGATTGCGACCGAGCTCTACCTCAAGCGTCTGGTCGTCGGCGGCATCGACAAGGTCTACGAGTTGGGCAAGGACTTCCGCAACGAGGGCGTATCGCACAAGCACAACCCCGAGTTCACGATGCTCGAGTGGTACGAGGCCTACGCCGATTACGGGAAGACCGCGCACGACCTCGAGCTGTTGGTCGCCGAGGTGGCGGAGCGTGTCCTGGGCACGACCGTGGTCCAGCGCGACGGCGTCGAGATCGATCTGGCACCGCCCTGGCGCCGGGTGACGCTGCGCGAGGCGGTGCGC
>JBAREU010000241.1:0-1524 GCA_049796515.1 Solirubrobacterales bacterium | reverse complement strand
GCCCCCGGGCTGATCGACCGGGTGGCGCAGGCCGTGCCCGGAGAACCGATGTTCCTGGCCGGGGTGGCCTGTCAGCGGGCCTGGCTGGCCTACGTCGGTGGGCGGTTTGGAGACGCCGTGGCCGCCGGCGACGAGATGGCGGTGCTCCTGCCGTTCCCCCGCCTGGTCGCCGCGACCCGAGGACTGTTCGCCCATGCGGCGGATGACGCCGTGTCGTCCTGCACCTACTTCGACCAGGCGTGGCTCGACGGCCTCGAGTCGATCGGTCGCGACTGGTGCTGGGTCGGCACGGTCCACGCCCTCGGTGAGTTGGCGGCGGCGCTCGAGGATCGCGAGCGGGGCGCCGAGGTCGAGGAAGCGTTGCTGCCGTTCCGCGGCCAGTTCGTCCTGACGGGCTGCACGTACGTGTCGGGTTCGGTGGACGCCACCCTCGGTCGCCTGGCCCGGCTCCGGGGCGACGAGGCCGAAGCCCGTCGTCGGTTGGACGCCGCGCTCGAATTCGAAGAACGGTCGGGCGCCGTCCTGTTCGCCGAGCAGACCCGCCGGGAGCTCGTGACCGAGGGCTAGCGCGGCCGCAAGGGTGCGGGCGAGAGGACTCGAACCTCCAAGGGGCAGGGCCCCACCGGGACCTAAACCCGGCGCGTCTTCCAGTTCCGCCACACCCGCGTGGCAACCGATGGGCCAACGGTAGCCTCCGCCCCCATGCCGCAGCCCTC
Source organism: Solirubrobacterales bacterium (assembly GCA_049796515.1). GTDB lineage: Bacteria > Actinomycetota > Thermoleophilia > Solirubrobacterales > 70-9 > VRUE01. Next base: position 808 of record JBAREU010000241.1, on the reverse strand, counting down.
CGACTTCCCGAACATCCCGGTGGCCCAGGGCCCCGGGGGCGACCCGGCCCAGGACATCTACAACCGCCTGCTCCGGGAGCGCATCGTCTTCCTCGGTCAGGAGGACAACGACCAGATCGCCAACCTGATCACCGCCCAGCTCCTCTACCTCGAGGGTCAGGACAGCGAGAAGGACATCTGGCTGTACATCAACTCGCCCGGTGGGTCGGTCACCGCCGGCATGGCCATCTACGACACCATGCAGTTCGTCCAGTGCGACGTCGGCACCATCTGCATGGGTCTCGGCGCCTCCATGGGCCAGTTCCTGCTCTGCGCGGGCACCCAGGGCAAGCGCTTCGCCCTGCCCCACGCCCGGATCCTGATGCACCAGCCCTCCGGTGGGGTCCAGGGCCAGGCCTCCGACATCGCCATCCAGGCCGAGCAGATGGCCTACACGAAGAGGCTCATGGCCGAACGCATCGCCGAGCACACGGGCCAGACGGTCGAGCAGGTGCAGCTGGACTCCGAGCGGGACCGTTGGTTCACCGCTGAGGAGGCCAAGGACTACGGGATCATCGACAGCGTGGTCGCCAGCCGGCGCGAGCTGGCCTGATCCGGCCGTTCAGTCCGAGACCGCCGGCACCGTCGTCGGCAACACGGTGGTCGGGGCCACCGTCGGCTCGGTCGCCGCGGTTGTGGGCGGGACCGGCAACACGGTGGTCACCGAGGCGGCGTTCATGGCGGCCAGGTCGATCCGGCACTTGTCCAGCGCATAGGCGCTGATTTTCGCCTGCGCGGCGGCGATCTCGTCCTCATCGATGTCCAGCTC
>JBAREU010000240.1:0-3287 GCA_049796515.1 Solirubrobacterales bacterium | reverse complement strand
GCACCCGCCAGTCCTCAAAGGGCAGCCTTGCCGCCGGCAGCCGCCGCCGCACCATCGGCAGCACGGCCATCGCCTCGGCCAGTTTCAGCGGCCCGCGCAATCCCGGCACTCGCCCAGCCAGCTTCGGCGCCAGCTCGGGTTTGCGCTCCGATGCGACCTGGACCTCGCCGTCCTTGCCGCGGACGGCCGCGGCCCAGTGGGTGGGGCCGTGGATCAGCAGCCCGTTGCGCAGGGCCATCCCGCCGAGTCGCAGCTTCTCCGAACTCATAACACCAGACGATAGAGAGGCGCCTAGAGTGCCGCGACGTGGAGATCCTCATCGTCGCCGTCTGGTCCTTCGCGGTGGCCCTGGCGGGCGGCGTCGCTGGCCTCGTGCTGGGCAACCTGCGCCTGCCCGTGCTGCTCCAGTTCGCCAGCTCGCCGGCGGCGGCAGCTGGCGCCAACGTCGCCGTCAGCGGCCTCTCGGCGCTGACCGCCTCGATTGCTCACTGGCGCGGCGGTCGAATCGAGTGGCGCCTCTTCTGGCTGATGGCGCCATCCTCCCTCCTCGGCGGCATCGCCGGCGGCCTCCTCTCCGGTGTTCTCCCCAAGCGCCTCCTTCTGGCCACGATCGCGATCGTCGTCCTCTTCGGCGCTTACGAAATATCCCGCCGCAGCCGCTTCGCCAACGCCGGCGAGCAACCCCGCGGCGGCGTCGCGGTCGCCCTGACGATCGCCTTCGTGGTCGGCGTCCTCGGCGGTCTGGTCGGCCTGATCCTCGGCACCCTCCGCCTCCCCGCGATGGTCAAGTGGCTGGGAACGACGCCCAAGGCGGCGGTGGGCACCAACGCGGCGGTCGGAACCCTGGTCGGCCTCGGCGGCCTCCTCGGGCACCTGACCAGCGGAGTCGAGTGGACCCTCCTCTGGGCAGGCGCTGCAGGCGCTGTCCCCGGCGCCTACCTGGGCGCCCAGTTAACGGGCAAACTCGACGACGAAGCTCTCCTCAAAGTCATCTCGGCGATCCTCGTCGTGGCCGGCCTCGTCCTCGCGGTCGAGGCCGGCCTGGCCTGACGGAGATGCCTACGGCGTCACGCTGTAGGCGGCCACCGTCCCGCTGATCTCGTACGTCACCAGCAGCATCGGATCGCCGGTCGGGCTGTGCCACTCCGGCACGAACTCGATCCCCTCCGGCCCCAGATCCCCCTCACGCGTGTTGATCCAGCCCGCGAACTCGGCCTCTCCGGGAGTGGAGGAGAGGTCGAAGGTGTAGATCATGCCGCTGCGCTCGGCGGCGAGGAAGGCGTAGGTGTGACCGTCTATCTCGCCGGTCGTCACCGCCTCCGGCTCGGGGCCCTTGTTGTCGGAGCGGTTGTCGATGCCGGAGGGAGCGTTGTCTTTGTTGAAGTTGCCCCCGTCGAGCGTCGCCGAAAGCCGCTCCAGCTGGTCGCCGGTGTCGTAGACGACCCGGCCACCGGGGCTGAGCAGCGACATCGAGCGACCGCCGAAGGCGTAGAGCTGCTCGTAATCGCTGTCGGCGTCGGTGTTGCCGAGCGTTTTGGTCACGGTCAGCCGGCCGAGCTGGCTGTTGGATTTGGCCGTCGCGGGAAAGACCTCGGCAGCCAGGTTCAGAGCGCTCACCCGCGACTCCTCGGCGAAGAAGTCCCAGTCGCGGGCGTCGCCCTCGTTCGCGGTGGCGATCAGGGTGCGCGTCACGTACTTGGGGCGGTGAAATCCCTTGCCGAGCCACTCCCACTCGCTCGGCCAACGGTCCGGCACCCGCACCTTCACGTTGAAGGCGGAGATCGCGTCGGGCTGGTACATGCCGTAGACGCCAGGGTGCGGTTCGATGTTCGGCACCGCGCCGGTGTCGGTGGCGTCGAAGGCGTTCTCCGCCAGCCCGTGGTTCTTGAAGCCGAGGCTGCGCACGGAGACGAACTCTGCCTCGTCGACGTCGAGGATGCCGATCGCGTTTGCCTCCTGGATCGAGACCCAGGCCCAATCGCCGTTGGTGGTGATGTACTCGGGCTCAAGATCCTGCTCGACGGTCGAGCCTGGGGTGAAGACCCTCACCGGGCCACGCAGCGGCACATCGTGAAAGTCCGCGGTCTCGACGTCGGCCTTCTTCAGGCCGCGGCCGAAGTCGATCACCGTCACCGAGCCCTCCGGGTCGACCGAGCCGTCGTCGGCCGGCTCGCCCTCGTTGGCGACAAGCAGGTAGCGGCCATCGTCGGTCGTGGTGACCATGTCGGGCAGCGGGCCGGCCGGGAAGGTGACGAGGTGAGTCCCTTTCTTCGCGTCGAAGACCACAACGACGCCAGGTTCACCGACGTTGGCCGCCTCGACTGCGACGGCGACCGCACGGAAGTCCGGCAGGTAGACGACGCTGTTGGGCCCGTCGCCGAAGGAGCTCAGGTCGATCGGCGTGAGCGGTAGTGGCGAAGCCGGTTTCGAGAAGTCGAAGACGTCGAGCTGGTTGTTCTCGGCGTCGGTGGCGAAGACCCGCTTCATCTTCGGGTCGAAGGCAGCGATCTCGGCGGTCGCCTCGCCGCCCGCCGGGGTGCGGCCGAGCAGTTCGAGGTTGAGCGGCGTCGGCGCGGCGACGGTGACAGGCGCGGCGACGGCCAACACGGCCAGGGACAGGACGATGAGGCGCAGCGTTTGTTTGAGCATGCGCGCAACCTGCCACCCGTCCCCGGCAGCGGTGTTGGACAGATGTTCCCAGCTGGTTGAAAAGTTGTTTCAGGGAGGTTGCGGGGCTCGGCGAACGGGGCCCTCTACGCCCAACGACCGCGCGTGCGTCGCGCGGTCGTTGAGTCCCCCCTGATTCCCCTTTTAGTGCCGGCCGGAGACCCCCAGTCCAGGCCTCCGGCCGGTATGTCGGCTCTCCCTGGCTCTAGCTTGGAAAGCCGCTCTTTGAAACACAACGTCTATGGGGAAGTTGCGCTTGCGGCTAAGCGCTGGACTTGTCCTGAAAAAGCCGCTTGCGAAGCTCCTCCAGACGCCGCCCCAGCTCCGCCTCGAAGCCGCGATCGGTGGGCGTATAAAACTGCCGTCCCTCCAACTCCGGCGGCATCAGCTGCTGGTCGCCAACCCCGTCCGGCTCGTCGTGCGCGTAGCGGTAGCCCTCGCCGCGACCGAGCTTCGCTGCACCGGGGTAGTGGGCGTCGCGCAGGTAGTCCGGGGGGGTCTTGGCGCCGTTCTCGCGAACCTCGGCGCGGGCGCGGCCAAGGGCTTTGTAGGAGGCGTTGGACTTCGGCGCCAGGGCGAGGTAGACAGCGGCCTGCGCGAGGTTGAGCGCGCACTCGGGC
>JBAREU010000239.1:0-2822 GCA_049796515.1 Solirubrobacterales bacterium | reverse complement strand
CCCGCACCGAGTCGTGTGCGGGATCGGCCGGCACGCCCCAGAGCTGGATCACCGAGCCCAAGACGGGGATGACCTGGGAGGTGAGCCGGGAGGCGACGGCGCGCACGTTGTACTCGCCGCCGGGCTTGACGCCGACGTCGATGATCGTCGGCACACTCAGGACCCAGAAGCCGAGCCGCACCACCGCTCCCGGCGGCGGCTCGAGGTTCGTGATCGGGCTGAGGAAATAGAGTTCGGGCAGGCCGATCCCGAGCGCGGCGACACCGATCTGCGTGCTGAGATCGCAGGGGCCAATCCCTGCGAGCCCTTCTTCGGCGAATGCCGCGGATGAGCAACGCGGGATCGCCGTCGCGTCGCCGGAGAGCCCGGCGACCTGCTCGATGATCAGGTCCTTTGCCCGCTCGTCGGGGGCGAAGGGCAGGATCTCGCCGGGGAATTTTTCGCTGTAGTTGAGGCCGAAGTAGGTGGTGATGGCGAAGGGGTGCGAACCGGCCTGGGTGGCGGGGGGATCGTCGAAGGGAATACCCGGGGTCGCGTCGCGTTCGTTGAACTGCACATCGAAGTCGGTGAAGCCGAACTCGGCCGAGGCCGGCGCGGCGAAGGCGAGCGCCAGCGCGAAGACGGCGAGGATCGCGGCGAGCATGCCGCGGCGGCGGGCGGGAGCGTCTGCGCTTCGGTTCATCGGGTCTCTCTCCTTGCTCACGTTCGAGTTGGCGCTCGCCTGCTTGACCGGGGCCCTCATCGACCAGCCCTCCGGTTGGCGCGCCTACAGCGCGTCGCGCCTTTGCCCGCGTCCTTTGCCTTCTTCGCGTAGGCGGCGGAGCGCTTGCGCAGTGCCGCGGCTTGCTTGGGCGAGTCGGCCCCCTCCGCCTTTTGGCCCAGGAGCTTTGCCTGGCGGCTCAGCTTCGCCGCGCGCCTTGCCTGTGCGCCGCAGTTGCGGGCTTTGACCGGCTTGGGGTCTCCCGCACCGCGGTAGCTCGCGCTTGCCGGGGTCGGGTCGTTCGGACCCGCCACCACGCTCTGGCAGGAGTCACCGACGCAGGGCGGGGGTGAGATCGGGCGCGCGAAGCCGCCGCCGGTGCGGGCGTCGTAGATGTCGAAGAGGCCGGGATCGTCTGGGTCGATGCTCTCCTTGGTGCGGAAGAAGACGTCGCGCCCGCCTTCGCTTGCGTCGATGAAGGTCGAGTCTTCCTCGCTTGCCCCGGTCGAGATCAGCTCGATGCAGCCGCCCTGCCTCTGGCAGCCGCCGGTTCCCTGCGCCTGCCACCTGTATACGTCCTGGGCGCCGTTGGTGTCGTTGGGGAGGAGCGGGTCGTAGGCGTTGAAGAAGAGCTGGCTTCCGTCCTCGGCCAACATCCGAGGGATGTGGGTCGCGCGGCGCGGGGTGGGCAGCCAGGCGGCGGCCTGGATGTTGGCGGCGAATGGGCCGTAGAGGCCCGGGAACATTAAGCTCGGGATCATTCTCCGGTGGGGTGGCGGGAGCGCGCTGGTCTGGGGCCGGGCGCCGCTCGGATTGCAGGAGATGCAGATGAGCTCCTCGCTGACCGCGTCGTAGCGGTAAATCTCGATCGCCGGGTCGCCGGTGTCGAGGCTGGTGTTGTCATAGCCGGTGAGGCTCGCCTGCGACTGGAAGAGGAGGTGGCGGCCGTCGGGCGTCACCTGGCTGAAGTCCGTGGTCACGTTAATGCTGCTCGCGACGCCATATCCTGCGACACCAGCTTCTTCAGGACCGGACTGATCGGTCTCGGTCAGCGTGGCGATGAAGGTCTTCGAGCCTTCCAGGTCCAGATAGAGGTTGGGTTGCCCGGCCGTTGCCCCAGCTGCGAGGGCTTCCCTGGAGAGGAAGTAGACGCGGGAGGCGTCGTCGCTGACCCCCAGCACGCCCTTTATCGGATGCGCTTCGCCCGCGATCAGGGTCGACGTTTCGCTGTCGACGTCGAACCTGTAAAGATTTCCTTGCTCCGACTCTTCGCTGCCTGTGAGACTGGTGGCGAAGATGACCTTCGAGCCGTCGGTGCTGGCGCCCCAGTAGGTGGCTTTGTCGCCGGACGGCACCGATCCCGATACCGGGACGGTCGTTTCGCCGTCGATCCGCGCGTAGATGGTGCCGTTTGCTCCGAGCGAGCCGCTCAGGCCAGTCGTCCAGAAGATCCGCGAGCCGTCCTCGGAAATCGCGTGGCGGGTATTTCCCCTTTGCTTGTAAACATTGTCGTGGCTGCCCGCCGCTCCCAATGAGCTCTCACCGATGGGGGTGGAGGCCGGTTCTCCATTCGGCAGGATGCTGACCAACTCGAGCTGGCCGTTGTGGTAGTCGTAGAGTTGGTATAGCCGGCCAGGAGCGGCGTCGGGGGTGAGTTGGGCAAGGGCGGTAAAGAGCGTGTGACTGCCGTCCTCCGAGAAGCCCATGAAGCTCGCCCCGCCCAGTAATTTGAATCCCTCTGGAGAGTAGAGCTGGGTGGTCAGGGCGGTGCGGGCGCCGGTCCGCGTGTCGACCAGGTAGTAGTTGGCATATCCCTGTATGGCGTCCGGGGTGAGCGGCGGCAGCCCGTCGTCGAAGAGGAAGCCGGTCGAGAGGTCCTCGGTGAAACCGCCGTAGGCTCCCGTCTCGTAGACCAGGTGGTAGGAGGGTTCGTTGAAGACGGCGTCGCCTTGGTGCAGCGGGTTGATCGCGTCGGTCGACCAGCCAGCGGCGCCGCGGGTGGCGATGAACTGGTTGAACAGCAGGTTGTTTTCGGCGTCGGCGAAGGACTTCTCAGAGGTGTAGGCGAGCTTGCCGCCGTCGAGCGCGCTCTGTTCGACCCCTGGGAAGTAGTTTTCCCCGC
>JBAREU010000238.1:0-6060 GCA_049796515.1 Solirubrobacterales bacterium | reverse complement strand
GCCCATATGGACCCCTAAGCGACGGCACGTCCGCCCCCTGAAGTTGATCTGAGGAGTCGGCGAAGCTGCTCGGCGACAGCGGCCGGTTCTTTTTCGAGCCGGCGGTGGGTGAGACGAATCACGCGATACCCCTCGACCTGCCTGGCAGCATCACGCGCGCGGTCGCGCTCGAAGGCCGCACGATGGCCGTGAAAAGTGATGCTGTCAGCCTCGACGACGAGCTTCTCGCGGGGCCAGAAGGCGTCGACCTCATGGCCGAGCACATGAACGTTGGTGACTGGCGGTGGCAGATCGAAATCGCGACAGAGCGCAACGACGCGACCCTCGAGCGGCGAACGCGTCGTCTCCGGATACCGCGCTTCTTCGATCAGGCGACGAATCGGGCGAAGTGCCCGGCGGCCGTACCCGCGAGCGCAAACGTCCTCGAGCACCTGTATCTCCAGGAGCTCGAGCCGATCAGCCTCCTCGAAAGCCCGCTCTAGGCGCTGCTCATCGACGACTTCCGCCAGATCGAACAGCGTGCGGGCGACAGTGGTCACCGGGATCGCGCTAACCACCATCCGGTCGTCTCTATGGAGGCCTCCCTCGTGGACCGTGATCCCCTGTCTGCTTCGTCCGGCGGCAGCTGATACCTCGACAGCCCCCCGACCGGGGTGCATCAGCCCCCACAGAGCCGCGGCACTCCGGTGGCTCAACAGCGCCCCGTCACCGCAGGCGAGAACCGCAGCCAGCCAGCGTCCACGGGTGCTTATCCGTCCCTGCTCGAATGCGTAGACCCCGCCATGCAGGGTGCGGAGGCGACCCGCTGCAATCCGGCGCCCTATCGTGCGGGCACCCAAGCCACCAGCAATCAGCTGGCGACGGGAGATGACGCCGTGCTGACGATTCGCAAACGCCGCCAGCTCTCGCTCACGCTTCGCAAGCGCCCCGCGTCGATGCTCACCTGAACGTGCCGTCGCTGAAGAGCCCATATGGACCTCTAAGCGACGGCACGTCCCGACTCTCCCCCCGTGGGGTGGGGACTATGGGGAGTTTGCGAGGTTTGAGCCCTCGCTTCGGCGGGGGTTAGAGGTTGCCGATCTCGGTGGCTATGTCGCTGGCGGCCTGTTTGGCGTCGGCGAAGAGCATCGAGGTGTTTGGTTCGTAGAAGAGGTCGTTGTCGATGCCGGCGAAGCCGGGGCTTAGGGAGCGCTTGATGACGATCACCTGTTGCGCCTCTGAGACCTCGATGATCGGCATGCCGGCGATCGGGCTGTCCGGGTCGTTTTTCGCCGCCGGGTTGGTGACATCGTTGGCGCCGACGATCACCGCGACGTCGGTGCGCGGCATCTCCGGGTTGATCTCCTCCATCTCGCGCAGCTGCTCGTAGGGGACGTCGGCCTCGGCGAGCAGGACGTTCATGTGGCCCGGCATGCGGCCGGCGACGGGATGGATTGCGTAGTTGACCGTGACCCCACGTGACTCCAGCGCGTCGGCGACCTCCTTGATCGCGTGCTGGGCCTGGGCGACGGCGAGGCCGTAGCCGGGGACGATGACCACCGAGTCGGCGTAGGCGAGCTTGATCGCGGCGTCCTGGGGGCCGATCGCCGTGTGCGGCCGTTCCTCGCCGTCCCCTCCCCCACCGCCAGACGGGGCGCCACCGAAGCCGGCGAAGAGGACGTTGCCGACCGAGCGGTTCATCGCCGTCGCCATCTCCATCGTCAGGATCGTTCCCGAGGAGCCAACCAGGGTGCCGGCGACGATCAGGGCGACGTTATCGAGGGCGAAGCCCGCAGCTGCGGCGGAGAGTCCGGTGAAGGCGTTGAGCAGTGAGATCACGACCGGCATGTCGGCACCGCCGATCGGCAGCACGACGAGGTTGCCGAGCAGCCCGGCGGCGATCAGCACCGCGATGAAGATTGCCTGGTTCGGGTCGTCGTTGTTGATCGCGATGTTGACGCAGGCGGCGACAATGCCGATCAGCAGGGCCGCGTTGATCACCTGCTGTCCGGGCACGGCGAGCGGCTGGGTCGGGATCAGGTCCTGGAGCTTGGCGAAGGCGATGTTGGAGCCCCAGAAGGAAACCGAGCCGACCACGGCGGCGAAGAGGACCGGGATCAGCTCGTCAAGCGGGATCTCGTGGCCGAGCGAGATCCCGTGGCGGATCTCCGACCAGGCGATCAGCGCCACGGCGCCACCGCCGACGCCGTTGTAGAGGGCGACCATCTGCGGCATCTCGGTCATCTGCACGCGGATCGAGGCGACGACGCCGACAGTCGTACCGACGCCGAGGCCGAGCGCGAGCAGACCCCAGTTGCCGATGCCGTCGAGCAGCAGCGTCGTGACGACGGCGATCGCCATGCCGCCGGCGGCGATCAGGTTGCCCTGCTTCGCCGTGGTCGGGTGGGTGCCGCGGCGGACACCGATGATGAAGAGCGAGAAGGCGACGATGTAGAGCGCGGTGGCGGCGTCGCCGCCGGGCTCGAACACGGCCTGGACCATCAGGAGCCGCCCTTCGGGTCAGCGTCGGCTTTCGGCTTGGGTTTTCTGGAGAACATGCCGAGCATCCGGTCGGTGACCATGAAGCCGCCGACGATGTTGATCGCGCCGAAGGCGATCGCGATCGTGCCGATCACGTACTCGAGCCCGTCGTCGGCGAAGCCGACGACGATCAGCCCGCCGAGCATGACAATGCCGTGAATCGCGTTGGTCTGCGACATCAGCGGCGTGTGCAGGGTGGTCGGCACCTTCGAGATCACCTCGAAACCGACGAAGGCGGCGAGGACGAAGATCGTGATCTCGGTCATCAGGCTCATCTACTTGGCCGCCCTCTCGTTGCGGATCTCGCCGCCGTGGGTGATGCAGGCGGCGGCAACGATGTCGTCCTCGAAGTCGACGTTGAGCTCGCCCTCCTCGGTAACCAGCAGGCCGAGCAGGTTCTCCAGGTTCTTCGCGTAGAGCTGCGAGGCCGGCACCGGCATCTCGCTGGCGAGGTTGCTCGGGCCGACGACCTTGACGCCACCCTCGACCACGGTCTGACCCGCCTCGGTCAGCTCGCAGTTGCCGCCGCTCTCGGCGGCAAGGTCGACGATCACCGAGCCGGGCTGCATGTTGCGCACCGCGTCGGCGGTGATCAACAGCGGGGCCGGGCGGCCGGGGATCGCGGCGGTGGTGACGATCACGTCCTGTTTGGCGGCGTTCTCGCCGATCGCCTCGACGACCTTGGCGTTCTCCTCGTCGGTGAGCGGCCGCGCGTAGCCGCCCTCGCCTTCGGCGTCGGGGATGAAGTCGAGTTCGAGCGGGCGGCCGCCGAGCGAGGCGATCTGCTCCCAGGCGGCGCGGCGGATGTCGAAGCCGGTGACGATCGCACCCAGCCGCTTCGCCGTCGCGACTGCCTGCAACCCGGCGACGCCGGCACCCAGCACCAGCACCTTGGCCGGCGGCACGGTGCCGGCGGCGGTGGTCATCATGCCGAAGAAGCGGCCCGACTCGCGGGCGGCGATCAGCATCGAGGCATAGCCAGCGGCGGCGGCCTGCGAGGAGAGAGCGTCCATCGTCTGGGCGCGCGTCGTCCGCGGGATCGCCTCCATCGCGAAGCTGGTCACGCCGGCGGCCGCAAGCGCCTTGTTGGTCTCGGCCGCGGTCCAGGGCGAGAGGTGGCCGATCAGCAGCTGGTTGGAGTTGAGCTTGCCGATCTGCTCGGCGGTGGGGGCGGCGACGCGAAGGACGACGTCGGCGCCCCAGGCGACGTCGGGGTCGACGACGTCGGCGCCCGCCTCCTCGTACTGGGAGTCGGGATGGCCGGCCGCGTCGCCGGCGCCGCGCTCAACAGCCACGTCGACCCGCTCGTTCTTCTTCAGCGATTTGACGACGTCAGGGACGAGCGCGACCCGGCGCTCCCCCTCAGCGGTCTCTTTCGGCACTCCGATCTTCATGACGTCATCAACATGAATCAGCGGCGGGGGAGCCTATGACAAGCGGCTAGCTCGGTGCCTCGACGCCCGCCAGGGACGCCAATCGCTCCAGGGTGTGCAACTGCTGCTCCCGCTCGACGTGCACCGGCGAGACGATCAGGCGGTCGATGCCGGCGCCACGGAAGCGCTCGATCCGCTCCGCCACCTCGGCCTCGCTGCCGACCAGCGAGGTCGCCTCGACGATCTCGTCCGGCATCGCCTCGAAAGCGCCCCCTTTGTCGCCCTCCTGATAGCGGCGCTGGACCTCGTCGGCGACCTCGCCGAAGCCGAAGCGGTGGGCGAGATCGACGTAGAAGTTGGTCTTGCGGCTGCCCATGCCGCCGAAGTAAAGGACGAGACCGGCCTTGACCACGTTCTTCGCCGCCTCCTGGTCGCCGTCAATCGCCACCGACAGCGACGGGCTGACCTCAAGGTCGGAGCGCTGCCGCCCGCCCTTGGCGAAGCCGGCCTCCAGATGCTCGCCCCAGGTCTGCTCGAAGGCGTCGACGCTGAAGAAGATCGGGATCCAGCCGTCGCAGATCTCCGCCGCCATCTCGACCGATTTGCGGCCGATCGCACCGACGAAGACCGGGATCCGGCTGCGCTCCGGATGGAAGTTCAGCTTCAGCGGCTTGCCCTCGCCACCGGGCAGCGGCAGCTGGTAGTGCTCGCCCTGGTGGTCGAGCTTGCCCTCGCGGGCGACGATCTCGCGCACCACTTCGATGTACTCGCGGGTCCGCCCCCAGGGCTTGGCGTAGGGCACGCCGTACCAACCTTCGGAGACCTGCGGGCCGGAGGGGCCGAAGCCGAAGATGAAGCGGCCGCCGGAGAGCTTGTCGATCGTTGCCCCGGCCATCGCAGCGGCTGCCGGCGGGCGCGCCGGCACCTGCAGGATCGCCGCGCCGAGGTTGATCGTCTTCGTCTGCGGCGCCAGCCAGGCGAGCACGCTGACCACGTCGGAGCCGTAGGACTCCGCCGCCCAGACCGACTCGAAGCCGGCCGCCTCGGCGGCCTGGACGACCTCGACCGCGTCTTCACCGGCAGGGCCGATGCCCCAGTAACCGAGGTTAAGTCCGAGTTTCAAGGCCATCCGCCGGGAACCCTATTGAATGTCCCCATGACTCCCAAGGCCGCCACCGCCACCGACGCGCCGCAGACTGCCGATCGCGGCCTCAGCAGCGCCGAGGCAGCCAAGCGCCTGCGCAAGCTCGGCGCGCCCCCGGACACCTCTTCGCGCTCGGTATCGAGCATCGTCGCCGGCAACGTCTTCACCCTCTTCAACGCGATCATCGGCGTCTTCTTCGTGCTGATCCTCTCGCTGGGCCTGCTGGCGGACGCCGTCTTCGGCGTGATCGCGATCGTCAACTCGTACATCGGCATCCGCCAGGAGCTGAACGCGAAGAAGACGCTGGACGAGTTGGCGGTGCTGGTCGCGCCCCACGCCAAAGTCATGCGCGACGGCGAGGTGGTCAGCCTGCTCGCCGAGGAGGTCGTGCCCGGCGACGTGGTTGCGGTCGAGCCCGGCGACCAGCTCGTCGCCGACGGCGAGACGATCGCCAGCCGTGGCCTGACCCTGGACGAGTCGATGCTGACCGGCGAGGCCGACGGAGTGCGCAAGGAGGTCGGCGAGCGCGTGCTCTCGGGCTCCTTCTGCACCTCCGGCTCGGGCCGTTACCGGGTCGACGCGGTGCGCGAGGAGAGCTACGCCGGGAAGCTGGCCGGCGAGGCGAAAGCGTTCCGCCACCCCCCGTCTCCCCTGCAGTCCGAGGTCAACCGGGTGATCGTCGCCTGCACCTGGGGGATGGCGCCGCTGGCGGTGCTGCTGCTGATCACCTTCCAGCTGCGCGGCACCGACCTGGTCGAGGCGGCGCAGACGGCGACCGCCGGCCTGGTGACGCTGATCCCCGAGGGGCTGGTGCTGCTGATGAGCGTCACCTTCGCCGTGGCCGCGGTGCGGCTGGCCCGCAAGGACACGCTGGTGCAGCAGATGAGCGCCACCGAGAGCCTCGCCGCGGTCGACACGATCTGCGTCGACAAGACCGGCACGCTGACCGACGGCCGGCTTCGCCTGCTCGGGATCCAGGTCGCCAGCGGGGTCGACCCGGACGAGGCGCAGGCGGCGCTCGGC
>JBAREU010000237.1:0-2411 GCA_049796515.1 Solirubrobacterales bacterium | reverse complement strand
GGCATATCCCGACAAAGGCGCCCCGGCGCTCAGTCGCTGCCGAGGGCAGCCATTGCTTGGGCGACGGTGAACCTGCGCTCGTAGAGGGCTCGGCCGACGATTGCGCCTTCTAGGTTGAGCGGGGCGTCATGCGCCAGCGATTCGAGGTGGGACAGGTCGCCGACGCCACCGGAGGCGATGATTTGGGAGCTGGTCGCGGTGGCGATTTCGTTGAGTTGATCGATTGCGGGGCCCTCCATGGTTCCGTCAACCTCGATTGCGGTACAGAGGAAACGGGCGACGCCTCTCTCGCTCAGCGCGGCGACGGCCTCGACCACTCCCTCTTCGCCTGCTTCAGTCCAACCCTCCATAGCCACGCGGCCGTCGCGAGCGTCGACTGAGACGACGATGCGCCCCGCGTGAGCCTCGATCATCTCGTCGAGAAAAGGAGGGTCCTTCAGCGCTGCCGTGCCGATCACCACCCGCTCAGCGCCGGCGTCCAGCACAGCATTGACCGCGTCGGCACCACGCAGCCCTCCCCCGACCTGGATCGGGCACTCGACCGCTGCGGCGATCCGCTCCACTGCATCGAGGTTCTGCGGCCTCCCGGCCTTGGCACCGTCCAGATCGACAACGTGCAGGAACTCGGCCCCTTCCTCCGCCCAGCGCCTTGCCGCGTCGACCGGATCGGCGTCATAGGCGGTCTCGCGCTCGTAGTCGCCCTGCAGCAGGCGCACAGCCTGGCCGCCGCGGATGTCGATCGCCGGGTAGAGGATCACGCGGTGGCGGGCGCCTTCGCGCAGACCCCGGCGAAGTTGGAGAGCAGCCGCAGGCCGGCGGCACTCGACTTCTCGGGGTGGAACTGAACGCCGAAGACGTTGTCGCGCTCCGCCGCGCAGGCGAAGCGGGTCCCGTAGGCGGCCGTGCCGAGCAGGTCGCCCCGATCCGGACTGGGCACAAAGGAGTGGACGAGGTAGAACGGCGTCTCGCTCGGAATCCCCTCCGTCAGCGCCGACTCCTTCTCCCACCGAACCGGCGCCCACCCGATGTGCGGGATCTTGAGACCCACGGCGTCCAGCTCGACCACTCCGCCGGCCAGCAGGCCGAGCCCGCGCGCACCGCCCAGCTCGGTGGTCGAGTCGAAGAGCAACTGCAGGCCGAGGCAGATGCCGAGGATCGGCACGCCGGCGCCGGCCCGCTCGGCGATCAGCTCGTCGAGACCGCGCTCGCGCACGCGCTCCATCGCTTTGGGGAAGGCGCCAACGCCGGGCAGGATCACCCCGTCGGCGGCGCGCACCGCCTCCGCGTCGCTGGAAATCGTCGCCGTCGCGCCGACGTGCTCGAGCGCCTTCTCAACCGAGCGTAAGTTGCCGACTCCGTAATCGAGGATCGCGATGCGCGCGCTCATTCGCTCAGCGTCCCCTTGGTTGAAGGCACGCCGCTCTCGTCGGGATCGACCGAGACCGCGACCCGGAGCGCGCGGGCAAAAGCCTTGAAGCAAGCCTCGATCATGTGGTGTGCGTTGGCGCCGTAGCGAACCGAGACGTGCAGGGTTAGCTTGGCTCCGTTGGCGACGGCACGGAAGAACTCCTCGGCCAGCTCGGTGTCGAAGCCGGCAATCGAGGTCGCGGGTAGCTCCGCCTCGAAGACGCATAGCGGCCGGCCCGAGATGTCGATCGCGCACTCGGCCAGCGACTCGTCCATCGGCACGAGCGCGGAGCCGTAGCGACGAATGCCAGCGCGGTCGCCAAGCGCCTCGTCGAGCGCTTGACCGAGCACGATGCCGACGTCCTCGACCGTGTGGTGGGCTCCGGTCTCCAGGTCACCGCTGGCCTCGACCACCAGGCCCAGCTTGCCGTGACGCGCGAGCAGGTCGAGCATGTGGTCGAGGAAGCCGACCCCGGTCTCGGCGCTCGACTCGCCTCCGTCGAGGTCCAGTGAGAGCCGGATCTTGGTCTCGGCGGTGCTGCGCTCTCTTTCAGCGGTTCTGCTCATCGCCTAATCATCGCCGACTCGCCGTGAACGGGGAACCCCTCGGCGCGAGCGAGCACGTCGACGTGCGGAGCCAACTTCGCCACGGCCTCGGCCGGGACCTCCACGGTCGCGATCTTGCGGCGGAAAACGTCTGGGCCGAGCGGTCCGGAAAAGCGCCCGGCGCCACCAGTCGGCAGGACGTGGTTGGAGCCGGCGACGTAGTCGCCAAAGGCCGTGGCGCTGTGCCGCCCGGCGAAGACGCAGCCGGCGGTCGTGACCCGATCGGCAAGCAGCGCGGCGTCCTCCTCGAGCAACTCGAGGTGCTCGGGAGCAAAGGCGTTGGCGAGGTCGATCGCGTCGCTGAGATCGGGCACCTGGACCAGCGCCAGGGGCGCCTCGCTGACGCCGGGGCGTTCAGCGGCGGCCCGCGCGGTCGCGGTGGCGATGGCGCCCAGGAC
>JBAREU010000236.1:0-13822 GCA_049796515.1 Solirubrobacterales bacterium | reverse complement strand
GATGAGCCGAGCCCCGGCCACAGCCGCCCGCCCACCCGCGATCGACCCCCCGGCGAGGGCGGTCGAGGGCGAGATGGACAGCTTCACGGCTCGCGCCGACCGCGTCGCCGAACGCCTGCGCCGTCTGCAGCGCATGCCGCTCTCGGTCTGATCTACTCGACCTCTCGAGCGGAGCGTGCCTGTTCATCTATTCTCGCTATTGGTCGATAGATAAATCTATATCGTCTTTATGGGTTAATCTATAAACCATGCCAAGACCATCGCGGCCCCTGTTCCCGCAGACCCAGCGCCGTGCGGAGGCGCTTGGTGAACGCCTGCGCCTAGCGCGCCTGCGCCGCCGCATGTCGCTCAGCGAGCTTGCGTCGCGGGTCGACGTGACGCGACACACGTTGTCCCGGCTCGAGCGGGGCGACCTCTCGACCAGCCTCGGGGTTCTGGCGCGTGTTCTCGGAGTGCTTGGCCTCGAAGAGGATCTCGATCGGGTTGCGCAAGACGATGAGCTGGGGCAGCGCCTCCAGGACGTGCGCCTGCGACGGCCTCGCCGGTCCCCCGCACCCGCGCAGAGCGATGAGTAGCGATCGAGAGCGGGTCGCCGTCCAGGTGGACGCCGCTGATATTGGCCCACGGCGCGGAGTGGGTTCCCTGGCTCGTGAGAGGGCAGGTGGGAAGAGCGTGATCTCGTTCGTCTACGAGCGTGAGTGGACCGCGGCCGCGGCCGCCTTTCCGATTGACCCGTCATTGCCGCTTTTCGAAGGCGAGCAGTATCCACCGATTCTGCCCGGGGTCTTCGCCGACGCGGCACCCGACCGTTGGGGCCGGACCCTGATGGAGCGCCGGGAGGCGTACCAGGCTCGCCAAGAGGAAAGGAGACCAAGGGACCTGGACGATTGGGACTTTCTGCTGGGTGTCGACGATCGCACGCGGATGGGCGCGCTGCGGCTCGCCCCCGCTGGCGGTGGCGCCTTCCTCGCAGCCGAGTCTCTGTCGGTTCCCCCGCTGGCCAGGCTGCGCGAGCTTGAGCACTGGGCCGGTGAGGCGGAGCGCGGGTTGGGCGGGGAATTGAGCGCCGATGAGCGCTGGCTCGCGATGCTGGTCGCTCCAGGCAGCTCGCTCGGTGGGGCGCGGCCCAAGGCCAGCTATTTGGACGAAGGTTCGCTCTGGATCGCCAAGTTTCCCTCTCGCGACGACAGGCACGATGTCGGCGCCTGGGAGTACATACTCTCGCGCCTTGCGGTGGGGGCTGGTATCGACGTACCGGAGACGAGGCTGCTGTCGCTGGGTTCTGCCTATAGGACCTTTTGCGCCAAGCGCTTCGATCGGGTTGGGGCGAGACGCCGCCTCTACGCGTCGGCGATGACCCTGACGGGCCGGCAAGACCACGAAGAGGCGAGCTATCTCGACATCGCCAGGGCGATCGTCAACCTGGGCGACTCGGCGGCGATCGAGCAGGACCTGCGCCAGCTCTTCCGCCGCGTCGTCTTCAATCTGTTGGTCGCCAATCGTGATGACCACTTGCGCAACCATGGCTTCCTGCGCACCGCCGGCGGCTGGCGGCTCGCTCCGGCCTTCGACGTCAACCCCTCGCCCCAGAAGCCGGAGCACGCGCTGGCATTCGATGGGTCGCTGCGAAGTGCGGATCTCGAGCTTGTCCTCGAGACGGCGCCCTACTACCGCCTCTCGGCGGCCGATGCCGGTGAGGTGGTCGACGAGGTTGGCCGTGCGGTTGGCCAGTGGGCGGAGCTGGCTCGGCAGGCGGACGTGCCTGTCGACGAGTTGGAGCGCGTTGGTTCCGCGTTCGTCCCCGCCTGAGCGGCGCCGATATCCTTCGGCTCCTTCCCAGAACCCGACCGGATCAGGAGCCATGGCCGTAGAGACCGCCGCCTACAGCGAGCAGACCGATATCCAGCGCGACATCACCGAGATGGTGCGCCAGTTCGTCGACGAGCAGATCCTTCCCAACGCCGAGAAGTACGACCACGAGGACTCCTTCCCGGAGCCGATCGTCGAGCAGATGAAGGAGCTCGGCCTGTTCGGGGTGACGATCCCCGAGGAGTACGGCGGCATGGGCCTCGATCTGACTACCTACGCGATGATCGTCGAAGAGCTCTCGCGTGGCTGGATCTCGATCTCGGGCGTCGTCAACACCCACTTCATCGGCTCCTACCTCCTGATGAAGTTCGGCACCGACGAGCAGAAGGACCACTTCCTGCCGAAGATGGCGACCGGCGAGATCCGCGCGGCCTTCTCCCTGTCGGAGCCCGAGGTCGGCTCCGACGTGCAGGGGATCAAGTCGACCGCGAAGAAGGGCGAGGACGGCAGCTGGGAGCTCAACGGGCAGAAGATGTGGGTCACCAACGGGCTCGGCTCGGGCGTCGTCTTCGTCTTGATGAAGACCGACCCGAAGGCGGAGCCCGCTTACAAGGGGATGACCTGCTTCATCACCGAGAAGGAGCCCTGGAAGGAAATCAACGAGGGCGACTACCAGGGCCTGACGGTCCCGCCCAAGATCAAGAAGATGGGCTACAAGGGAGTCGAGTCGACCGAGCTGGTCTACGACGACTACAAGTGCCCGCCTGAGCGGGTCCTCGGGGGCGAGGAGGCCGGAGTGGGGCAGGGCTTCGTGCAGATGATGGACGCGCTCGAGGTCGGCCGCGTCAACGTTGCCGCCCGCGGCGTCGGCATCGCCCAGCGGGCGCTCGAGCTGGCCCTCCGCTACAGCCAGGAGCGCAAGACCTTCGGCAAGCCGATCGCCCAGCACCAGGCGATCCAGTTCAAGCTCGCCGACATGGCGACCAAGGTAGAGGCGGCACGCCTACTCACCCGCAAAGCGGCCCGGCTGAAGGATGCCGGCGAGCGTTCCGACCTGGAGGCTGGGATGGCGAAGCTACTCGCCTCGGAGAGCGGCAAGGAGTGCGTCGAGGATTGCTTCCGCATCCACGGCGGCTATGGCTACTCGAAGGAGTACGAGATCGAGCGTCTCTACCGCGACGCGCCGCTGCTGCTGATCGGCGAGGGAACCTCCGAGATCCAGCGCATGGTTATCGGCAAAAAGCTCCTCCAGAGGCACAAGATCTAGTTCAAATGGCATCGACTGCCGAGCTGATCCGCACCGCGGTCGAGCGGTTTCAGGCCGAAGTTCCCGCCCTGCAGAAGCTCAAGCTGGTCTTCGGGCTCGAGCTGAGGGGTCGGGGGGACATCCAGCTCTACCGGGTCGAGCTGCCCGGGCCGAGCATTACCAAGGACCTCGCCCAGGACGAGCGCGTCCTGGTTCAGATCGACCGGCCGGAGTTCAACGAGCTGGCCGAGCGGGGAACGCTGAAGAGCTACCGCAAGGCGGTCGAGACCGGCCACCTCAAGGCCACCGGCGATTCCAACGTGAAGAAGCTCGTCGCCCAGGTGGTCGAACGTCAGGAGCAGCGCATGCGCCTTAAAAAAGCGCATTGACACTCTGCTGCCGAGACGTCCGCGGTCCGAAAAAGGGATGAATTTTTGGTAGTCGCCGGATCGGCCGGGTATATGATCGCTATGCGGGTGATGGCACCAGCAAGCGGGCGGAGCCTTGGGGAGAGGAAGAGTGGGACGCGTCTCGGAAACGACAATAGATGCGCCGTCCGGTGACCCTGATTGACCGCACATCGAACCCGATGAAACGGTCGGTCACCGTGAGGATCGGTGAGCTTGCCGCCGATGCCCTGAGCGGCGAGCATGGGCGAGCGTCACAGTACCTTCGCGCGCAGCTCGTGCGAGCGATGCGCCTCTACCTGCACGACCGAGGCACGAGGGGCGGACCGGGCTGGAGCTATCCCGCCTTCCTTCCACAGGAGGAGGGGGCGCTAGAGCTCGAGTTGAACGTCGACGAGGATCTATGGACCGCGTTCGAAGAAGAGGCCCACCGGCAGGGTGCATCCGTTTCCTGCCTGGCCGAGCATGCAGCCCTCTACTACGCCGCGGAGCTGGACGCCGGGCGCATCACCGAGCGCATCCTCGAAGAGCTTGAGCGCGAGGACGACTAGGCGAAGGACGGGGCGACGACGGGTGCGGCGCCCATCTCCTCCAGGCTGGTCCGCAGCGTGCGGCGGCCCCGGTGGTGAAGCCCGTGAACGGAACTCTCGGTCTTGTCCAGGGCGGCCGCGATCTCGACCGGCGAGAGGCCGATTATGTGCCGCAGCACGAGCACCTCGCGCTGGTCGTCCGGCAGATCTTCAAGCGCTTGGCGCAGTGCGCGCCCGCGATCGAGGCCGACCTGGGCCTGGCCGCTGTCGGCGATCCGCACCTCCTCGGTCGGGACCGCACGTCTGGTGCGCATGTGATCGAGCGCCGCGTTACGCGCGACGCGCAAGATCCAGGCGGTGAAGGGCACGTCCCGCTGTTCGTACTTCTTGATCCCGGTCATCAGCTTGGCGAAGACGTTCTGGGTGATGTCCTCGGCCTCGTGGTGGTCGTGTACGAAGCTGACCACATAGCGGTGTACGTCCGGTGCATAGCGGGCGTAGAGGAAGTGCAGACCCTCAGCGTCTCCCGCCTGCGCGCGCTCGACCGCTTCGCGGACGAGCCGGCTGTTGCCGGGCGTCCCCGTTGGCTCGCAGGACGGGGCAGTTGCCCGCTTCTGGTCCTGCGCCTGTTGGAGACTGTCCACTGGTCTGTCCTTTCCGTCGAGTAGCTTTGTTCTGGTGGGGAGGTATTGATTCAATCGGGGCGAATAGATGGCCCAAAAAGGGACGAGTTCCCCGCGTTTTTTGCGGCGAGGAATGAGGAGCATTGATGCCCATTGGTCCAATGTCAATGCCCGACATTCGTCCAAATTTCCATCTCACGCTCAAGCTACGAGTAATGCATAGGTAATGCACAAGTATTGGGGATTGAAGTTAGTAGGATTTCGTATGGAAAGGTGAAAATCTTGGGCGCCGTTGAGACGTTTCCTTCGGTGATGAGGATCACTCTCAGCGAATTTGCCCGCGCCGGAATCGAAGATCGCGTCGGCCCGAACGTCGAGGCGGGCGTGAAGTCGGCCCTCGATCGTTATGCCCGGCGAGTTGCCGAGGGCCCCGAGCCACCGGAGTTCCCGCGCTTCCGTGGCAGCCCTTCGCCGGAGCAGCTCGCGGTGCACGCCGTGCTCGTCTATCTGGCTGAGCTCGACCGGGCGGCGTAGAAGTTCTCCGGGCGCCTGCCCGTTCTTAATCGATCGCCTGGTGCCGCCCCTGAGCGGCCGGTCGACAGTGGTGACGACTTGAATCTGATTCTCATCCTCAGAGAGCTTTGGTATCGCCGCGTCCTCGTCGCAATCGCGTTCGTGGCTGCGGTGGCGATCTCTGTTCTGGCGATCTACCAAGTGAGCGTCTCGCCGCCGTCGCTCTCCAAGCGCGTCAAGGTCAACGCTCAGGGCTCGATCGAAATCCTTGTCGACTCGGCGCGCTCGCCGATCGCCGACGCCCGTCGCGACCTGACCGGCCTGACCGCGCGAGCCGGGGTGTTCGCCCGCTACATAGCCGGCGGCAACGTGGTCGGCCAGATCGCCAAGGCGAACGACATCCCGGTCAAGCAGATCGACGTCGCCGGTCCCGAAGCCCTCTCGGGCGAAGCGCCCGGCGCTGCGGAACCGCTGCAAATCCACCCCTATGGCATCGCGATCACGCAATCGGGCGAACTGCCGATCCTCGCCGTCATCACCCGCGCGCCGACGGTGAAGGAGGCCCGGGGCCTCGCCGCTGCCGCGCCGGGGGCGATCAGCCGGGTGGTCGAGTCGATCCAGCAGCAGCAGGGTACGCCCCTCGACAAGCGCGTCCAGTTCCGCGTGTTGGGCCCCGCCGAGGCGGCCCCGGTCGACGACGCGCTCGGCAAGAAGGTCGCCCTGGCGCTCTTCTTCGTCCTCTTTGCGATCTTCATCGCTTTGATCCTCGTGATCCCACGCTTCATCTCTGCCTGGCGATCCACGGACCCGGCTGCGTGGCAGCCGGGAGAGGGCTCCGGCGTGTTGCAGCTCCCCGCCGGCCGCAACGGCGATGCCGAAAATGGCACCCTGGTGGAATTCGACGAGGCCGAGCTCGACCGAGCGGCCGGGGAGTCCTGAGCGAGGCGAGCTGATGGAGCCGGCAAGAACGCTGAAGACCCTCTGGCGCCGCCGTCGCCTCGTCGCCGTGGGGGTGCTCGTGGCAATGCTCGCCGCCCTGCTCAGCATCTACCGGGTGGGTCTCTTCCCACCCTCGCTGGAAGGTCGCACGAACGTCTTCGCATCGGCCTCGAGCCAGATCCTCGTCGACACGCCCGATTCCGCCTTTGCCGACCTCTCCTACGACCTCGAAGCGCTCGACGCCAGGGCGAGCGTTTTCGCCCGCTTCCTGGCGAGCCCCGCAGCGGTCGCCCTGATCGCCCACGAGGCGAAGCTTCCCTACAACGCGATCGAGGCGCAGGGCCCGTTCGACATCAACCTGCCCGAGGTGCAGCAGGCGCCGACGGCGGAGCGCCGCAGCTCGCAGATCATCGGCGAGGGCGCCGTCTACCGGCTGCGCTTCGAGAACAATCCCTCGCTTCCGATCGTCTCGGTCTTCGCCCAGGCACCCAGCCGCGAGGACGCTGTCAGGCTCGCTGCGGCGGCGCCGGCGGCGTTGCGCGACTACATAGACCGAATCCAAGCAGAGCAGCAGACCCCGGCCTCGCGCCGGGTCGAGATCCGCCAGCTCGGCAGCGCTACCGGCGCGATCGTCAACGAGGGGGCGAACCTGCAGATTGCGACCCTCGTCTTCATCATCGTGCTGGGTGGCTGGTGCATGCTGCTGATCCCAGCCCAGACGATCGCGCGCGGCTGGCGCGACCCGCAGGGCGAACGACGGGGCCCGAACGGCGATTCCGCGGCCACCGGCAACGGCCACCGGCCCGGCGAGGACATCCGGCCCGGGGACGTCGAGCACCAGCGGACGTGGTGATGGAGGCGGCCGTGTTCCGGTCGAGCGAGCCCCCGCCCGGGGATGCGTGGCCACGCACGCGCCGGCCGCTGCCCTGGCTGATCGCCGGCTTCCTCGCGGCGATCTTCCTACTGCCGATCGATGCGATCCATCCGAAGATCAGCCTTCCCTTCAGCTCCGACTTCGACCGCTTCTTCGTCGCGCTGATCGTCGCGACCTGGGCACTCGGTGGGTTGATCAACCGCAACGCTCCCAAGGTGACGCGGCTGCGCTCGCGCGGTTGGGCGGCCGGGATGATCGCCTTCCTGTTGGTCGCTGTGGCCAGCATCGCGTTCAACGTCGACCGGATCACCAACCTCGGCGAGTGGGACGTCGCCCAGAAAAGGCTGGCCGTGCTGGTGGGTCTGGCGGCGGTGTTCGCGATCGTCTCCCTCACCCTCCGCGTTACCGAGCTGCGCTCCTTCGCCGCCTTGGTGGTCATCCTGGCGACGCTGACCGCGCTGGGGACGATCTACGAGAAAGAGACCGGCTACAACGTTTTCTACGACACCGCCTCAAAGGTGTTCTCACCGGTCGCGAACGTCGATCCTTCGCCGACCGAAATCGACCCCGACGAGGATCGCGGCAGGCCGACGATCACCGGCCCGACCAGGCACGGGCTCTCGGTCACCTCGATCCTCAGCATGGCACTGCCGTTCGCTGTGGTCCTGGCGGCGATCGCGACCAGCGGACGCCGGCGCCTGCTCTGGGCGCTGGCTGCCTGCATCATCGTCACTGGCGCGCTTGTCACCCAGCGCAAGTCCGGTACGGTGATCCCGGCCTTCGTCTTGCTGGCGCTGTTCGCGCTACGGCCGCGGCAGCTCCTGCGGCTCGCGCCGTTTGGCATCGTCGCCCTCGCCTTGGCGTTTGCGGTCGCGCCGGGCATCTTCAGCTCGCTGCAGGAGTTCGGCCGTGCCGACAGCCGCACCTCGACGGCGGGGCGGACCTCCGATTACCCGGCGATCGTGCCCGACCTGCTGAGCAACCCGTTGCTGGGACGCGGCTACGGGACGCTCGACTCGGCCAAATCCAACACCTACCGGATCCTCGACAACGAGTACCTGGGGCAGGTCTACCAGGTGGGGATCCTCGGTCTGATCGCCTTCCTGGCGATGATCGTGACGCCGCTGTTCGTGGTTCGCTCGGTACTACGTTCCGACCATCCTATGCGGGGGCCGCCGGCGCTTGCCGCCGGCGCGGGCTGCCTGGCGTTCGGCGTCGCCTGCGTCCTCTACGACATCCTCAGCTTTCCCCAGGCCCCATACCTCTTCCTCTTCATGGCGGCGATGTGCGTCTGCGCCGCTTCGGTCGAAGTGGCCGACCCCGAGCCGGCGGAGCTCGCGCCGGAGCTCCGCCGGGTTCTGGCTACCAGCTGACGCCGGAGGGCTTGCGGTAGCCGATCGGCTCCTCGCCCGCCGGGTTGCAGTTGGGCGAGGTGCAGTTGCCGGCGGCGTCGAGGGTGAGGAGGGAGGGGTCGCCCCAGAGGTTGGCCGAGAAGGTGGCTGCGCTGGAGGAGCCACCGAGGGCGAAGCCGCCATCGGGGTCGACCGCGATGTTGCGTTCGACGAGGTTGCCCGAGCCCGAGTCGCAGTCCCACTCGAAGCCGGGGAAGCCGGTGAAGGCACGCCCGCCGTCGACCCACGTGTTGCGGCGGATGGTGATGTTGGAGCGGGAGGTACCGCCGGTTCCGAGGCCGCAGATCTCGGTGCGTCCCTGCGCGGTTTCGATCAGGTTGTTTTCGTAGACCAGAGAACCGGTGCTGCCACCGTGGATGTAGGTCGAGCCGGCGTTGGCGGTGGAGCCGCCTTCGTAGTAGCCCTGGTGGTGGAGCCAGTTGTTGGTGATCCGCAGGTTCGCGCCGTTGCCGGTGATCTGGATGTTGTCGGAGTGCTCGCTCGACTCAGGGTTGCGGCCGACTGGGCCGATCTCGTTGCGGTCGATCAGGACGTCGGTCCCACCGACCCCCTGGAAGCCGTCGGCGGCGATGTCGTGGACGCGGTTGCCGACGAAGCGCAGGCGGTTGAGCGTGCCGTAGCAGCGGCAGCCGTAACCGGTGTTGCCGGAGTTGTCGGCACGCGTCCAGCCGATGTCGTTGCCTTCGATCGTCACGTCGTTGTTGGTTTCGGGCATGAAGATCAGCTGGTCGAGGACGCGGTTGGATTGGGTGCCGCCGATCGTGTTGCCGAGCAACCGCGTGCGGTGCGATCCGCGCAGCACGATCGAGCGGAAGCGCGCGCCGGCGATCGTCAGGTCGGTGGTCGAGCCTAGGTCGACGGCACCCATCGAGCCGCCGCTGGTGGAGACGGTCACGGGCCGCGAGCCGAGATCGCCAAGGTCGACGTCGCCGACGTCCGCGGTTACGCAGACGTTCTCGCCGCTCTGCACAACCGCGCGCACCTGCGACGCGGTTGCTGCCGCGGTTGCACCGTCGGCGCAATCGCCAGTGGGCGGAGGAGGAGGCGGCGGGGGCGGGGGTGGAGGGGGTGGCGGAGGAGGAGGTGGGGGTGGAGGGGGAGGCGGTGGAGGCGGGGATTCGGTGTCCTCCTCGACGACGAAGGACTGCCTGTTCGAGTGACTGCCGGCGCCGTCTTTCACCATCAGCCTGACGTGTTTGGTCCCCGTCGCTGCGAACGTGAACTCGATCTCGCAGCCACTCACTTTCTGGAAGACCGCGCTGCCGCTCTGGTTCTCGAACCACCACTCGCAGTTGAGCGGTCCCTGACCGGTGGAGGCGGTGCCGTCGAGCGTTACCGGTACGCCGACCTGTGCGTCGGACGGGGCGGTCCAAATCGCTTTGGTTGGGTTCGCGGGTGGTTCGGGTTCCGGCGTTGGTCCTTCGGGGGTCGGTTCGTTTAGGGGTTCGTCTGGGGTGTTGGCGGGTGGGTCGGGCTGGGGTCGAGGACCGGGGGAGGGGGGCGTCGCGCCCGGATCGTCGACCGGCGGTTGCGGAGGGCTGGGCACGCTCGCCGGGTTCCGTGGGTTCGACCCCGCCAGCACCTCGTCGCGATCGCCGATGCCGTCCCCGTCAGTATCCGCCCTGCGCGGGTTCGTCCGCGTGCGTCTGACCTCGGTCCAGTCCGAGAGGCCGTCCCGATCGGTGTCCACGCGACGCGGGCTGGTGCGCGTGCGCCTGATCTCGGTCCGGTTCGGCAGGCCGTCGCCGTCGGTGTCCATCCTCAGCTTGCCCCCGGAGTGAGCCGGGGGCTTGGCTGGTGCAAGCGATGGGAGCGCACCCAGGGCGAGGGCCACAAGGAGGAGGCCACAGGCGACTGCCTGGAATCTGTGTACGCAGACGCGCACGGCAATGACTGGGGGAAAGCCCTGCATTGGACCGCCTATCGACTGGCTTCGCGCTCATATTGGACTGGAGCGCCTTCCCTGGACGGATAACCGAAATCGGGTAATTCGAAACTTCGCCGCCTACCAGGCGACGCCGGACGGCTTGCGGTAGCCGATCGGGTCTTCGCCGGCCGGGTTGCAGTTCGCGGAGGTGCAGTTGCCGGCGGCGTCGAGCGTGACCAGCGAGGGCTGCCCGAAGAGATTGGCCGAGAAGGTCGCGGCGCTCGGGGAGCTGCTCATTTTGAGGCCCCCATCCGAATCGACCGCGACGTTGCGTTCGACCGTGTTGCCGGTCCCGGAGTCGCAGTCCCACTCGAAGCCGGGGAAGCCGTTGAAGGCGAGACCGCCGTCAACCCAGATGTTGCGGCGAATCGTCAGGTTGGAACGTTCTTCACCACCGGTGCCCAGGCCGCAGATCTCGGTGCGCCCCTGGGCGGTTTGAATCAAGTTGTTTTCATAGACGAGTGAGGCGGCGCTTCCGCCGTGGATGTAGGTGGAGCCTGCGTTGGCGGTGATTTCTCCTTCGAAGTAACCCTGGTGGTGGATCCAGTTGTTGGTGATTCTCAGGTTCGCGTCGTTGCCGGTGATCTGGATGCTGTCGGAATGCTCGTTCGATTCGGGATTGCGGCCGACGGGGCCGATCTCGTTGCGGTCGATCAGCACGTCGGTACCACCGACCCCCTGGAAGCCGTCGGCAGCGACGTCGTGGATCCTGTTGCCGACGAAGCGCAGCCGGTTGAGGTCGCCGTAGCAACGGCAGCCGTAGCCGGTGTTGCCGGAGTCGTCGGCGACGGTCCAGCCGATGTCGTTGCCTTCGATCGCCACGTCGTTGTTGGTGGCTGGCATGAAGATCAGCTGATCGGGCACCCGATTAGCCTGGGTGCCGCCGATCGTGTTACCGAGCAGGCGCGTACGGTGCGAGCTCCGCATTTCGATCGAGCGGAAGCGTGCGCCGGCGATCGTCAGGTCGGTGGTCGAGACGAGGTCGACTTCGCCCATCGAGCCACCGCTGGTGGAGACGATCACTGCTCGCGCGCCAAGGTTGCTGAGGTCGACGTTGCCGACGTCCGCCGTGACGCAGGTGTTTTTACCGGCCTGGACGGCCGAGCGCACCTGTGCAGCGGTGGTGGCTGCGGTACTGCCGGCGCCGCAGCCAGACGGTAGGGACGAGGGTGGCGATTCGACCGTCCAGCTTCGTTCGGCCGGCGTGGAGTCGACGTTCCCTGCGGCATCGGTGGCCCGCACCGAGAAGCTGTGTCCGCCCACCGTCAGGTCGGCAAAAGACACTGGGGAAGTGCAGGCGTCAAACGCACCCGTCTCGACTCTGCACTCGAAGCTCGACCCGGGCTCGCCCGCCGCGAAGAAGAAGCTCGCCGAGGTTGACGTCGTCGCCGGTGGAGGGGAGGCGACGAACGTCGTCTCTGGTGCGGTCGAGTCCTCGACATAGGCGCGCTGCTCAGAGCAGCCGGAGGTGCTCTCGGCCGCCGCCGTTGCCGTGGCGCGGAAGGTGGTGGTCGAGTCGTCGGGTACGGGAACGACGATCCCCGCTGCCAGCTCGGCGGCGGACGCCGTGGCCACCGGCGAGCCGGCGCAATCGGCGCTGGTGTAGAGCCTGACGGTGGTGTTGGCCGGGGCGGTGCCGAAGATCCGCGGGTTGTTCTCGTTGGCCGGCGAGACAGGGGCGGTCACGGTCAGTTCCGGGGTCGGCGTGGCGGTGGTATCGACGATGAAGTTGCGCGTCGCCGTGGACTGGTTCGCGGCCGCGTCGGTGGCACGCACGCGGAAGGTGTGCGGACCCTCTGAAAGTGGGCTGGCGGACATATGGCTGGTTGCGCCCGAGCAGGGACCGAAGGCCGACGTGCCCTCGTCGATCGAGCATTCGAAGCTCACCCCGGGCTCCGAGCTGAAGCCGAAGGTCGGGGTTGGGTTGTTGGTCAGGCCGGAGGGGCCGGAGACGATCTGGAGCGCCGGGGGAGTGTTGTCGACCTGCCAATCGAAGGAGGCGGGGATCGGATCGACGTTGCCCGCCAGATCGACCGCCTTGACCTCGAAGACGTGGGCGCCCTCCGCCAGGCCGGTGTACTCCTTGGGCGAGGTGCAGACTGCCCAGACCGCTCCGTCGCGGCGGCATTCGAAGGAGGCGACACCGGAGCCGCCGGGGTCGGAGCCGCTGAAAGTGAACGTAGCTGCCGTGTTCGTAGTGGCAGTCGGGGGTTTGGCTTGGATCGTGGTGTCGGGGGCGTCGCTGTCGATCGTCCAGCTGAACGTCGCCGGAGTTCCATCGACGTTCCCGGCTTGATCGATCGCTTTGACCTCGAAGCTGTGAGCGCCCTCGCTCAGGTTGCTGTACTGCTTGGGTGAGGTGCAGGCGGCCCATGCGCCGCCGTCGCGGCGGCATTCGAACGAGGCGATTCCCGAGCCAATTCCGTCGCTGCCCGAGAAGCCGAATTTGGCGCCCGTGCTTTTGGCGAGGACGGTTGGTTTGAGCGTGATCGCGGTCTCGGGGCCTTCCGTGTCTTTGCTCAACGTTGCAGTCGTTTGCCCACGATTGCCCGCCGTGTCGGTAAGGCAGAGGCGCAGGGTGTTGGCGCCCTCCTGCAACTGGGCGGCGGTGACGTTGGAGACCTGAGCGGTGGGCTGGTTTGCGTAGGTCCCCGAGGTGAGGATCGTGCCGCTATCGCAATCGACGCCGCCCACCCGCAGCTCGAATGCGCCGTTCTCGTCGGCGTGCCAGGTGACGTTGCTCGTCTCGCCGGCTTTCAGCAGGGTTTTGGAGAGCGAGTCGATAGCGGGCTGTGGCGTCGTCAGCTCGATGGTCCAGCCGGCGCTCGCAGGCGTGGCATCGGTGTTGCCGGCGTTGTCGACCGCTTTGACCTCGAAGCTGTGGGCGCCCTGGCCGAGGCCGGTGTATTCCTTGGGCGAGGGGCATGCACCCCAGACGCCACTGTCGAGACGACATTCGAAGGACACGACGCCTGAGCCCGCGCCGTCGCTACCCGAGAACTCGAATTTGGCGGCGGCGCTGTTGGTCAAAGAGGCCGGTTTGAGGGTGATCGTCGTCTCGGGGGCGATGGTGTCGACAGTCCAGTTGAAGGAGGCCGCGCTCCCATCCACGTTCCCCGCCTGATCGACCGCTTTCACTTCAAACGTGTGGGCGCCCTCGGCCAGTCCGGTGTATTCCCGGGGAGAGGTGCAGGCCGCCCAGGCACCGCCGTCGCGACGGCATTCGAAGGAGACAACGCCCGAGCCGACACCGTCACTGCCGCTGAATTCGAATTTGGCCGCCGTGCTTTTGGTCAGAGAGGGCGGGTTGAGACCGATCGAGGTGTTCGGCGCCGTCGTGTCCTTGTTCAACGTCGTGGCCGCCTGGCCGCGATTGCCGGCGGCATCGCTGAGACAGAGGCGCAGGGTGTTCGATCCCTCCGCGAGCTGAGCAGCAGCAACGCTCGAGACGTCGGTCGCCGGCTGGCCGGCGTAGGGGCCGGAGTCGACAATGGTGCCGGTCGTGCAGTCGGCGCCGCCGACACGCAGCTCGAAGGCCCCGT